>JAEZMC010000339.1 GCA_023435805.1 Bacillota bacterium
GGACAGACTGGTGCTCACCCCTGTCGAGTTGGTTCAAGCCGCCAGAACCTCCTTAATTATTTTCGGGATACTTTTTCTCATCAATTTGTTTTCGGAACGACCTTTTGGACTCACGGATTTTATCGCATATGCCGGTGCGGTTATCACAGGAACTGTTGTCACACCTGTCCTGCTGCCGATTATACCCGGCAGAGCGTTTGCATGGAAGGGTTGGCTTATGGGGTTTATATGGACGGCATTATTTGTCGGGCTTAACGGATGGCTTTTACAAGGCCAGCTGCTCCTTGGCATAGGGTATCTGCTGGTATTGCCGTCGTTCTCGGCATACCTTGCCATGAATTTTACAGGTTCGTCAACCTATACCTCCTTCTCAGGCGTCATGAAGGAAATGAAAATCTCATTGCCCTTCATTGTGTCCTCGTCTGCTGCAGGAGTCCTATTGCTGTTGATAAAGAGTATGGTCGCGTAATCAGGAGGATGTTATGAAGCATAAGTATCTTAAGAATGTTGCAACGCTCAACCTGTCGGTTGAAAAATGCATTGGCTGCGGACGATGCGCTGAGGTTTGCCCGCACGGAGTATTTACCCTGGCGGATAGAAAAGCAAAGATAATAGCAAAAAACAGCTGTATGGAATGCGGAGCCTGCTCCATGAATTGTCCCGCAAACGCTCTTTCTGTAGAAGCGAATGTCGGGTGTGCCGCCGCCATTATCAACAGCTGGTTTACCGGAAAGGAACCGAGCTGTGATTGTTCGGGCAGCGGAGACTAGTCGGTGGAATAGAGAAAGAATTTAAGGTATAATGTGGTAAATTGGATGATTTATATTTGAAATCCGGCATCCATGTTCATGGTAATCGTTGAAAATTGTACACAAAAATAGATAGGAGGGGGCGTGTCCTTTGTCATGTAAAATACTGTTGGTTGATGATGAGGCGGATATAATTAACCTGCTAAGGGATTATTTTGAGATCAACGGATATGAGGTTCTGACGGCATTAAATGGATTGGAAGCGCTAAAACAGGTGGAAAAGCATCCTGACCTCATCCTGCTGGATATCAATATGCCGGATATGGATGGGCTAAAAGTCTGTACACAGATCCGGAATTTCATTTCCTGCCCGATTCTGTTTTTGACCGCAAAGGTAGAGGATTCCGATAAAATCAACGGTTTTCGTGCCGGCGGAGATGATTACATCGTCAAGCCCTTCAGCATTGACGAGCTTGGCGCACGGGTTTCGGCACACCTTCGCCGGGAGGTAAGGCATCAGGTAAAGTCAAAAACTAAATTTATTGGTGACCTTGTAATTGATTATACTTCAAGAACGATTTGTTGCCAGGATGAGCCGCTTCAATTTGCAAAAAAGGAGTTTGATATTATTGAGCTCATGTCCATGAACAGCGGACAGGTCTTCGATAAAGAGCGCATCTATGAACGAGTGTGGGGTTGGGACAGTGACGGTGACAGCAGCGTCGTTGCAGAGCATATTCGAAGAATTCGCTTAAAGCTGTCTGCAGCAAGCAGTGCAACATATATTGAAACGGTTTGGGGTGTAGGTTACAAATGGGTTGGATAAAAAGAGGGATTCACAATCTGTCAATAAAGAAATCTTTTATGCTGTATATGCTGATATTTTTGTTGCTGGCCACAGCGCTGAGCTCTATCAGCGTGAACTTGGCGGGCAATATAAAGACTCAAATCAATCTTTCGTATGCAAGCTCGGAAAATCAGTATACCCTGAGCAACAGCACGCGTAAGGTTGTAGTTGTTTCAGCTTCTCCGGACTACATTGAAAAAGATAAGGCCATCATCAATATTTGCAGCTATATCGAAACATGGTCGATACCCTTCTTCTTTGGACTTTGCATTGTACTGTCCTCATTGCTTTTTTACCACAACAAGCTGAAGAGGCCCATTGAACTGCTCAGCGGAGCGTCTGAAAAAATAGCGTCAAGTGATCTGGATTTTCATCTTTTCTATGATAGCAAAGATGAAATGGGACAACTCTGCGCCTCGTTTGAAACCATGCGCGGGGCACTCGAAGAAAACAACCGGGCCATGTGGCGTACCGCGGAGGAGCGAAAAAGATTAAACGCCGCCTTTTCTCATGATCTTCGCACACCACTTACAGTGCTTCGCGGCTATGCGGACTTTTTGAAAAACTATCTGCCGCAGGGTAAAATCAACGAAGAAAAATTGATGTCCACCGTATCCACGATGTCGGATCATATTGCCCGGCTGGAAAATTATGTGCGCTCGATGAGCGAGGTACAAAAGTTGGAGGATGTGGCCGTTGAATTGCAGGACATGGAGACGGACATTTTTTTCGAACAGCTTCAAAGGACTGCTGAATTGTTGGTCAAAAATGCCGAAATTAAGCTTAATTTTGTAAACGAAGTACAGGAGCCGGTAATGCGTCTGGATATCTCCATCGTTATGCGTGTCTATGAGAACCTGATCGCAAACGCCGTGCGGTATGCCAAAGGTAAGCTTTCAGTCCGGTATCAATGCTCCGAAGGAAAACTCTGCATGATTGTTTCTGATGACGGTAAAGGTTTTACGGATGAAGATCTGAAGCAGGTAACCAAGCCATATTACAGAAATAAAGCCGACACCGGCGAGCTTCATTTTGGACTTGGGTTATATATTTGCAAAATATTATGTGAAAAGCACGGGGGAAATATTAACATCGAGAATGATAAGAACGGCGGTGCCAAAGTAACTGCAAGCTTTTGCACGATTCAGGCGTAAGTTGATAAAAAGTAGAGATTTGTGTTTTACACTCTCCTTATACTTAAAGATAGGGAGAGTGTTTTATGTTATCGAAAGAAAGAGCAATATGTAAAAAGGAAAACGAAATTGTCCTGAAAACAAGTGGTTTAAAAAAGTACTACGGCTCCGGGCCGAATCTTGTAAAAGCCCTGGATGGCGTGGATTTATCTGTATGCAGAGGCGAATTTGTGGCGATTGCAGGGACATCAGGCAGCGGGAAGTCCACCCTGCTGCATATGCTTGGCGGACTGGATTCTCCGACCGCCGGCAGTGTGACCATAAGAGAAAATGAATTGTCAAAATTGAAGGATGAACAACTCACCATTTTCCGGCGCAGAAGTATAGGCTTTATTTTCCAGAACTATAACCTTGTACCGATTCTGAATGTCTATGAAAATATTGTTCTGCCCATTGAGCTGGATGGCAAAAGGGTAGATAAGGAATATATAGACAGGATCATACGTATGCTGGGGCTTATGGAAAAGTTGGACAATCTTCCGAACAACCTTTCCGGTGGTCAGCAGCAGCGTGTTGCAATTGCCAGAGCACTTGCCGCCAAGCCGGATATTATTCTTGCCGATGAACCTACGGGGAGTCTTGACAGCCGAACCAGCCAGGATGTGCTGGGGCTTCTTAAAACTACAAGCAAAGAGTTTGAGCAGACCATCGTCATGATTACCCACAGTATGGAAATCTCGCAGCTTGCAGATCGTGTCGTCCGTATCGAGGACGGCAGGATCGTGGCGTGATGGGGGAGGTGATGGATGTGTTTACAAAGAAAAACCACTCCGCAGTAAAAAAACTGGGGAGGCGTATTACATCGGCCAACCGCACCCGCAACATATATGTTATTGTCGCCATTACACTGACAACGATGCTTATCACTTCAGTATTCAGCATAGGAATGAGCTATTTGAAATCCGTTAAAATGCAGCAGATACGGCTGATGGGAACAACAGCACATGCAGCGGTAACGAACCCGACCGAGGAACAGATCAAAAAGCTGAAAACACTGTCCTACGTCAAAACCGTGGGGCTTCAGCATAATGTCGCGTTGATTGAAACGACACCTCAAATGGGAAACATGACGCTCAGCCTGCACTGGTATGACA
The DNA here is from genome assembly GCA_023435805.1 of Bacillota bacterium. Classification (GTDB taxonomy): domain Bacteria; phylum Bacillota; class Clostridia; order Acetivibrionales; family DTU013; genus JAEZMC01. Next base: position 3,884 of record JAEZMC010000339.1, read on the forward strand.
AAACGGAATGGGAAGAGTTTCGGGTGCCGGCCGACGATGATATTGTAGGGAGCTACCCCCAAAAATACAATGAAATCATGGTTCCACGATGGATACTCGACAACATGGGGATTGATGATCCGCAGCTTGGAATGGAAATCCCGCTGGGTTTCTTCATGGGAGATGACAGAAGCGTTCCGGAAAATGAGACCTTTGTGCTTTCAGGCTATTGCACGGAATATTATTATATTCGTTCGGGTAACGTCGGATCTATATACGTATCCGAGGAATTTGCCCGAAAGAGCGGGAAGTCTGTTCAATGGAACGGAGCTGCGTCTGTAGCATATCAGGACAGCAGGAATATTGAACGGTACAATGAGCAGCTAAAGCAAGATTTGTCTCTTTCGGAAGAGCAAAAGATAAAGATAGTCCCGATGTATGAAACAGGTACGTCCGGCAGCTCAGCCACTATTGCCGCCTTTGCCGCCATCATCCTCTTCTTGATGTTTACAGGCTATCTGCTGATATATAACGTATTTTACATATCTGTTTCAAAGGATATCCGCTTTTACGGGCTTTTAAAGACGGTTGGCACCTCGCCGCGCCAGCTGAAAAAGATCGTCATCAGCCAGGCGCTTCGGCTTGCCGCGGTCGGGATTCCGGTCGGACTTGCCGTTGGGGCAATTCTTTCCTTTGCCTTTGTTCCCATGGCGCTTAACATATCCGATCTGGAGACAGGTGCTGAAATCTCCTTCAGCCCCGTGATCTTTATCGGTGCCGCGTTTTTTGCACTGTTAACCACGCGGATTGGAGCGGCCAAATCAGCACGGGCCGCAGCAAAAATCTCTCCGGTTGAAGCTCTTCGATTTACAGGAGCGCACAGCAGAGGGAAAAGCAAGCACTCGACGAGCGGAGGAAAGCCGCTCCGCATGGCATGGCGCAACATGTTCCGTGACCGCAAACGTGCGATCATCGTGCTCCTATCGCTGTTTTTAGGCATTTTAACGTTCATGACAATTACAACGCTGATTTCCAGCATGGATACGGACAACTACGTCGCATCATATGTTCGCAGTGATTTTATATTGGAAAATAACACGCTTGACGCTATTGGAAATGCTTCCGGCAAACCTGCAAAGCAAAAGTTCGATGCCTCATTCCTTTCGCAGCTCAAAGAAATTGACGGCATTACCAATCTGCGTACTACAAGCATGGAGAAGATGAGTATGACCTATGAGCCTGTACAGTTTTCAAAGCATATGGACTGGTTCCGCGAAAAGCTTGGTGTTGAGGAAGAACTGACTGAGCAGCAGATACAAAATAACTTTTGGGGATACATCATCGGTATTGACTACAGGTATATTGAAGAATTCAACAAGAACAGCGATACCCCGGTTGATATGAACTCTTTCAGAAATGGGTCTATAGCACTGATTGGAACCAACAATCCCGGGCTTTATTCCGATGTCGATGCGATGCATGTAAATGTCCCATCGTCCAATGCAAGCCTGAATATTAAGTTGGGTGGCTTCGTTCCCTTTGGATTCCAGTATGCGGGAGGCGGCATGGCACCCAATATCTATGTATCGAATGAAATGCTTGAAAAGCTGGTCTCTGAGCCCAAAATATACAAAGTAAACATGGATGCAGAAGACGGACTGGAGGAGCAGGCATTGGAAAAAATCAAGACGCTGACCGAAGGCGACTATGAAATCTCAAGAACATCCAAACTGGAACAGCAGGAAGCGATGACCGATACGAAACGGATGATGTATATTCTGGGTGGCGGTATCGCCCTCGTTCTGGCACTTATCGGCATTCTGAACTTTATCAATGTGATGGCAACCGGCATCATGGCGAGGAAGATGGAGTTTGCCATGCTGGAAAGTGTGGGAATGACAAATCGGCAGATGCGTCGGATGCTCCTGTTGGAGGGGCTGGGCTATGCCGGTGTTACAACGCTTCTAGTAGGAACGTTAGGCAGCGCCATAACCTACGGCATATTTGTATTGTTCCGGCAACAGGCAGACTATGCTATTTTTGTCTTCCCCTATATGCAGATGCTGATAACCGCGGCTTTGGTGTTTATCATATGTACGGTGGCTCCTGAAACGGCATACAGGTCATTAAGGCGTTCCAGCATTGTCGAAAGGCCCCGTGAAACGGAGTGATTTTACCTCGCATCATTTTATAACTCTCCAGTATACCACCATACACAATCCGGAATGGTATACTGGTTTTGTTTTTAAGGAGGGTATAAAGAGATGGCAGATCATATGTTTATTATAATTAAAGGCGCAAAAGAAAATAATCTAAAAAACATTGACGTTCAGATTCCCAAAAATAAGCTAATTGTATTCACAGGGCTGTCGGGCAGCGGCAAATCGACGCTGGCTCTGGAAACGCTGCAAAGGGAATGCCAGCGGCAGTATATGGAATCCATGGGAATGACGATGGACATCGGAAGCAAACCGAAGGTTGATAGTATTGAAGGCCTGTCGCCGGCCATATCCATCACCCAGCATCAAACGAACAGCAATCCCCGTTCCACAGTAGGCACGGTTACCGAGATATCTTCCTATTTGAGGGTGTTGTTTGCCAAGCTGGGCGAAAGGCCATGTCCGCATTGCGGCAAAATGATCAGGCAGGACTACAATGAAACCGGATTTACCGTTTATTCCGAAATGCCGGATCAGGAAACAGATGGTGCGGAGCTGTATGAGCAGACGCTTCCCTGCCCTCATTGCGGCAAGCAGGTGGTTGAGCTGACTGCAAGCCATTTTTCCTTCAATAAGCCTCAAGGGGCTTGTCCGGTATGCCGCGGGATTGGAGCTGTGCA
>JAEZMC010000355.1 GCA_023435805.1 Bacillota bacterium
CGTTGAAATTGTTTTCAGAGAGAAAAATGAAAAGAAAGTCCGGTATGGAATAACCGAAAAGGGAAAGATAGTCTACGGAGCGTGGATTGTCGATTTGAAACAATGGGATTATGCTAATTACGAGGTGAGAAAAATAGATAGAAAAAAACAGCTCTTGATGGAGTATAAACATCGGAAAACTGAAATGGGGATTATCTCATTTCTCTGTGTTCCAACAAAGGAAAGTTTTATAGGGCATTCACAGGATACAAAAGCGTATATCAACAGCAACCGTTTTAAGCTTGAGGCAAATCTGCATCGCAATTCCGAGCTGCAAAAATTGTGGAATCAAAATGGAGAATCTTCGTTTGAAATTGGTGTTCTGGATGTTTTGCCTTATGATGAAAAAGATAAGGAAAAAGAAGATTACACCAAGGAACTGGAAGCGATGTGCAGCCGCTACCTTAGAAATATAGAAAGGGCGAGGAGGATTTAATAATGAATTATAATGATATTGTCCTCGTTGCTAAAGACTATAAGAGGATTGACGGGCGCAAAGCCTATCAATCTCGAACAGAGATGCTGTCTCTGGGGTTGGAGCGGGAAAATCAGCAGCACGGTGGGATTAATGCAAATATTTGGGAGAAGTGTGACGAAGGCTCTCTGCTTACCTCTGCGGAAATTCCGTTGCATCAGGTACTTGATTTGGCAATCTTTACATGTCAGACGCTTTTATACTTACAGGATGCCTACCGCTTTCCAAAGCTCTACGACTCTGAGAATCCCTGTGTCGAGCGTATCGGACTTCAAGGAAGTGTCATGCCGGTATCCGTTTGTGTTGACAATCCGATGATTGATGAGGATATTCAGAAATTCTCCCAAATAATCAGTGATGACGGCGAGATGATTGGAGAACGGCTTCGAGCGCTGTCACGGTTGATGAAAGAAATGGGGTACTGAAAATGAATAATCAATGGATTCTGTCTCCTGCCAGACGGCTGTCAGAAGCGGAGCAGGCGCTTGTATGGCGCAAGCCGTCATCTCATAAGGACAGTGAGGAAGAAATCAGAATTTGCAATGAAATAAGGCGTAACTGGAACCAAGGTGAAATGAAAATTTCCAATATACTTTTAGAAGGTGATGCCGGCTCGGGTAAAACGCAGCTGGCAAAAGCCTTATCCGCTGATTTTGGACTGCCTTATACCAAAGTGACCTGTTTTGCCGATATGGATAAGTCGGATATCATCGGTGCAATTCTGCCTGTTCTATCTGCTGAACAGCAAGCTCATATGGATAGTGAAGAACAAGAAACACTCAACATTTTATACCAAAGTGATAATTTGTCTGCCGCTGCCGGGATATTAACCGAGGCACTCGGTATTACGCAAGAGCAGGCTGAAATTAAAATAAGGAAGATGGTAAAAGCTCTTGAACAGTTGCCGCAAATGGATAATGTCAATTATCGATTTTATCCTTCTGAAATTGTCCGGGCGTTTAGGAATGGATATCTTTTGGAGATACAGGAGCCTACCGTAATCCGGGATGCGGCAATGATGATGGCGTTGAATTCAGCTCTTGAACCAGATGGAATCATCAATTTACCGACTGAAATAATCCATCGGCACCCTGATTTTATTGCGGTGATTACCACAAACAGGGGCTATAATGGTTGCAGACCCTTGAATGAAGCCTTACGCGACCGTATTCAGCACGCTGAAAGAATGGATACACCATCCACAGAGGTAATGGTCGAGCGGGCTGTTGCAAAAACAGGCTATACAGACCAGCACGTTTTGTCTGTGCTGGCGCATGCAATTATTATGCTCGATCAGACAGCGAGGGCGAATGCTATAAAAGGTGTAGCGGGCATGCGTTCCTATTTCTACTGGATTGATGCCGTCGCTTATGGAGCCGATGTTAAAGAGTCGCTTTATCATAAGGTGATTTATAAAATCACTACTGATCCGGACGAAATTCGTATTTTGGAAGAAGCATTGGAGGTACACGGCGTCATTTCGGAACTGAATGATATCAATAACAGCAGAAATGTAAAAAAAAACATGATTCCGACGTCTTAGAAATTCGCATATGGGACGACTGCGAGACTTCCGTAGAGGATGATCCGGAAAAGGATGACAATGCTGTTATACTGAGGAGAACTGCGTATAGCGAGGAACAGTCTAATAAAGTATCGGAAGAAACACAGGACACCAGAAGCTCTGGTTTGGGCGAATACGGAAATCCAAACTATCATCAGATGAATTCTTGCAATGAGGAGGAAAGGCGTAAAGAGCAAGAGTTCCGGAAAAAAATGAATCAGGATGCTCGCAAGTCACTCATCGGGACAATGCATCAGGGGATTAAGCTTATTATTCACCGTCCTGAGGCAACCTTGCAGCAAAGAGAAGAATATTATCGGCTGTCCTCTGAGATCATGCCGGTTATCCATGAGCTTGTGAGGAAAACAATGCCGCTATTGGAGCATGAGGTATCGGTAGATTTTGCAAGGCACCATGTGTATGGAAGCAGATTTCATGCCGAAAATATTGCATCAAAGGATTTTCGCTGCTTTGCAAGGAAGCGGCCTCCGGAGGAAGCTCCATCCCTTGCGGTGGCATTACGCATCGACGAATCGGCGTCCATGTCTGCATTTGGACGGCTGGATGCAGCTAAATGTGCTGCTATTGCTGTTTATGAATTTTGTGACCAGTGTGGCATTCCTCTGCTGATCTATGGGGATACGGCAGATCGCTCAAAAATGGAGCAAATGTCTGTCTATGCATATAGCGATTTTTCAAAAAAAGAAGCCGATGACCGCTTTCGGTTGATGCATATTCAGGGCAGAAGCAATAACCGTGATGGCATGGCGTTGCGGATTTTGTCCGAGAAGCTGCTGACCGCTCCAAAACAGACCAAATTGCTAATAAGCATCAGTGACGGGCAGCCAAAGGCGACCTCTGATTATACCGGCAGTTTTGCTGTTGAGGATGTGCAAAATACTATAAAGGAATATACCCGTAAAGGGATCACTTTTATTGCGGCCGCTATTGGACAGGATAAGGAAGTAATCAGCCAGATTTACGGAAAAGACCGATTTTTGGATATGACAGATTTAAAACATCTGCCTGCACAACTGGTAAAAATCATCACACGATATTTATGATTTAAAGAATTTAAGTATAATAGAGATAGGCCAGTGTAAACTGAGTGGTTTCCTGTTAGGCAACGAGCTGCGGTAGGTGCGACTTGCATGACAGGATAAAATCACTTTTACAGTGACTTATCTATAAATAATGAAGCTGAAGGTTAATTGAAGGGGGGAGAGAAGGATGGACTGTTTAAAAGTAGGAAAGCTGATATTTCGCCTGCGCAAAGAGCAAGGGTTTACACAAAAAAATATTGCGGATGCGTTAAATATCAGCCATAAAACTGTTTCAAAATGGGAACGTGGTTTAGGATGTCCGGATGTTTCCCTTTTGGCAGGTCTGTCCGGGGTTTTAGGGGCCGATATACAAAAGATGCTGGAGGGCGAACTCGACCCCAATAGACCGGATAGCGGGAATATCAAAAGAATCCGCTTCTATGTCTGTCCGACTTGCGGCAATGTTCTCACCAGTTCAAATAAAGCATCAATTTTCTGTTGTGGCAGAAGACTGTTACCACTGGTGCCAAAGGAATACTTGGAGCATCATCATATGACCGTTGAGGAAATAGATATATACAATTATATATCCATAGACCATGAAATGAAAAAATCACATTTTATCAGATTTATCGCTTATGTGGGAACCGATATCGTTCTATTAAAACGACTTTATCCGGAGCAAAGTGC
>JAEZMC010000371.1 GCA_023435805.1 Bacillota bacterium
ATGTGAATCTGAGTAAAAACTATTTCTCCAGTCTTTTTAAGAGATATACCGGTCAGACCTTTACCGCATTTTTAACCCAGGCGCGCGTGGACCGGGCAGAGGAGCTGTATAAAACCTCAGGCCTGAAAATTTATCAAATCGCCGAGATGGTCGGCTATACCGACTGGCGCTATCTTACGAAGGTGTTCAAAAAGCTGAAGGGAAAAAATCTCACCGAATCGTAGGTTTTTACACCTTTTTTGTAGTAAAATACACCTTCGATTCGCCTGGATACAGACCTGACGCATATGAGCGGAAAGTAAAGATTATAATGCACTTTTTCATAGCTTTGGCGGATTCAGCCCACGCCCCTGTTCTCTTATAATAATGATTACAGGCCGGTACTATGGCTGCCGGTCCAATCAGACAGGAGGGAAAAGAATGAAAAAGGGAATAGCACTCGTTCTTGCGCTGGCCATGCTGGCATCGATCGGACTTACCGCTTGCGGAAGCGGGAATTCGCCGGCTCCCGTGCAGGAATCATCGGCTCCGGCCGAAACCAAAGCGACCGTTGCGGAAGGCAAAAAGGTAACGCTCCGCATATCCTACAACTGGACAGGCTCTGATCCGCAGGCGCCGTATTTTGAGGGCATGCTCCAGAAATTTGCACAGGAGAACAAAGACAGCATTGAATTGGTAATGGAGGGTACACCTGGTGAAGACCATCGCTCCAAGATCAAGGTGGATGCGTCCACGGACAACCTGGCCGACGTGATGACCTACTGGCCGGGCAGCGCAAATCTGAAACCGCTTGTTGAAGCCAACCAGCTTCTGGATGTGAGTGAATACCTGAAGGCTTCCACTGCAACCAAAAAGGAAGATTTCCCCGACAGCTTCTGGGATTTCTACAAGATCAACGATGTTTACTACGGAATCCCGGTTTCCAGCTTTAAAGGGTTCTTCCTGGCAAACAAAGACCTGTTTGCAAAATACAGCCTTGAAATTCCCAAGACATGGGACGAGTTTATGGCTGTAAGCAAGAAATTCATTGATAACGGCATTATCCCCTTCTCCATGGGCAGCAAGGGAGGACAGCCGTCTCACCTGTACATCAGCTTCCTGGCTTACAATTTTGAAAACGGCTATGAAGAAAACTCGAAGATGCTGGAAACCTGGAACTTTAAAACACCGTCCAATTTAAAGGCCGCACAGGCTATCGACGAGATGCGCAAAAACAAGATCTTCCCGGCCGATACGCTTGCGAACGGTGAGTGGGGTCCCTCTCTCGCTCTGTACAACGAAGAAAAAGCGGCAATGATTTATGAATTCCCGTGGATGGCGGGCCATGTCAAGGCAGATATCGGCGCAAAGTCGGAATTCTTTGATATGCCGGCATATCAGGGAGATACCTCCAAAACCGCCGGATATACTATCGGTGCTTCCAATATGGGTTATGTTGTCAACAGGAAGTCCTTTGAAGATCCCGACAAGCAAGCCGCGATTGTAAAGCTGCTCGACTTCATCACCTCGGATGAAATGTTCGGCGAGCTTGCAAAGGGCGGAATGCCCCCGGCAAAAAATGTGGCTATCGACAGCTCCACGCTGGATCCGTTCTTTGCCCGCGTACTGGAATACACAAAAAATCAGACCGCTTTGTCACAGCATGAAAACTTCTTCCCCGATCCGAACGGCCTTTCCGCACTATTTGAAGGTCTCGACGAATTGTTTGCCGGAACAGTCACACCGGAAGGATTTGTAGACAAGGTACAGGCCGCTTTAGACGAAGCAAAATAACCGTCTGATCTGGAAAACACCTTTTGCATACGGTTACACCAACAGTGCGCCTTTTGTCTTCAGGATGAAAGGCGCATTTTTTCTAAAGGCCATCTCAAAAATGATTTGGGCTAAAAGCGAGAGAGGCTTGACGCCTCCGGTTTTTCTGAAGGAGAGTGCTTATGAACAAGAGTAACAAACTGATGGGCTGGTTGTTTACCACCCCGGCGTTCCTGCTTTTTACAGGACTCACTTTCATTCCTCTTGTAATGTCCATCGGTTACGGACTCACTAAATGGAATGGGATTTCCATGCCAGTATTCAACGGCATTCAAAATTATATAAATCTATTGAAGGATTCCGCTTATTGGAAGACATTTTACAATACCATGGCCTTGCTGGCCGCATCGCTTGTCTTTCAAGTGTTTCTTGCCCTGATCCTGGCTTGGCTGATGTGCAATGCAACGCGCGGATTTAGGCTTTACCGGTCGGTATTTTTCCTTCCGGTTATCGTCGCACCAATGGCGATCGGTATTATGTTCTCGCTGTTTTACAATTCCGAATTCGGCATGATCAATCTGCTGCTTGACAGGATTCACCTGGACGGACTGAAGCGCGAATGGCTGTCCGATCCGGATATTGTGCTTGCATCGGTGATCATTCCGCAGGTATGGCAGTATATCGGCCTGTATGTCACCATTTTTGTGGCGGCTATCCGCGGGATTCCGGACGAGGCATTCGAAAGCGCCAGGATTGACGGCGCAAACCAATGGCAGGTCTTCTGGGGCATCGTTACCCCCATGGTCCGGGATATCGAACGCATCTGCGTAGTGCTGGCCGTAACAGGATCACTCAAAGCATTCGACCATGCCTGGGCGATCACCGGGGGCGGACCGGGCAACGCATCGGCGTATCTGGCCGTGTATATGTACAAGTCCGCTTTTGTCAAATCCGGCTTCGGCTATGCGAGTGCAATCAGCTCTACCATGCTGCTGATTGCAATGATACTGTCGTTTGCGGCACGAAAACTGATTCCTTCTGACGAAGGCGTATCTTGAGGAGGGTGGCCATGAAAGAGAATAAAAATCTGAAGGGTATTGCGGCGGTCACAAAATATCTGGTTTTGACGCTGCTGGGCATGACAATGCTCTATCCGTTTATATGGCTGTTTTTTAATGCATTCAAGGAGCAGTACGAGATCTATTCCAACCCGTTCGGGTTGCCTGCCCAATGGCTGGTGCAAAATCTCTCCGCTGCATGGAATATGGCCAGAATACCCAATTCCTTTTTCAACAGCATGCTCGTTTCGTTCACAGCTGTGACGCTGATTCTGAGCATGAGCGCGCCTGCTGCCTATTCCATTTCGCGTAAAATGGTGCCGAAGTGGGTTTACTCCTACTTCTCGCTGGGAATCATGATTGCCGCCCATACGGTATTGATACCGACCTTTTCCATATTGAAAGAAATACGGCTGTTTGACAAGCCTCAGGCGCTTATTCTGGTATATTCAGCCGCCAATCTGTCGCTGGCGATTTTTATCCTGGTGGGCTTCATGAACAGTTTGCCGGTTGAGATCGAAGAGGCAGCAACCATCGATGGCTGCGGCGGAATCCGACGGTTTATCCGGATCGTGTTGCCAATGAGCAGATCAGGCCTGGCAACGGTGGGTACGCTCACCTTCCTGAACTGTTGGAATGAGTACTTATTTGCGTTTGTCATCATACGCTCCAACCGGTTCAAAACATTGACACAAAGCATTATGGGGCTGCAGGGACAATACGCTTCCAATGTTGCAATGCTGTGTGCCGGCCTGTTTATTTCCATTTTACCTGTCATTATCATTTACTGCCTGTTCCAGGAGCAGGTCATCAAAGGTCTTACCGCAGGCGCGGTCAAGGGTTAGGAGGGATACGATGCAGAACGTGATGTTTACCGGCACCGGCATCCGGATCGGCGGGCAGGACTACCCGCTCTGGAGCGGTAGTTTCCATTACTGGCGCAGTGATCCGGACGATTGGGAGAGCATTTTGGAAAAAATAGCCGGGATGGGCTTTCTTATGGTGGAAAGCTATATTCCATGGGGAGTGCATGAACTAAAAAAAGGGAAATATGACTTTGGCTCGGTCGACCCCTCAAAAAACCTGGTGAGGTTTCTGGAGTGCTGCAAAAAACAGGGGCTTTTTGTTTTTTTACGGCCAGGGCCCCATATCAACGCGGAACTGGACTGCTTTGGTTTTCCCGAACGCATTGTTTTCAATCCGGCCTATATGGCACGTACGCCGTACGGTACGCCAGTCACATACCCCTATGCCACCCGGCCTTTCCCCGTTCCGTCCTACGCTTCCCCTGCGTTTTTGGAGGAGGTGTGGGAGTATTTTGATGCTGTTTACGAACAGGTTGCGGATTATTTTTATCCCAACGGGCCGGTCGTAGCGCTGCAGAGTGATAACGAGTTTTGCCATTTCTTCCGGGACAGCGTATATTGCCTTGATTATTCGGAAGCGTCCGTTTCAGCATACCATACATTTCTGCAAAAACGGTACGGGACGCTCCAGCGCCTTTCCGAGGCCCACGGCATACAGTATGCTGCCTTTGGGGACGTGAAGGCGCCGGTAGGGTTTTCCGGAGGGGAAATCGCAAAGTATTATGACTGGGTTTGTTTCAAGGAGCAGCAGATTACCGGTACGGTGAAAAAGATCACGCAGTATTGGCGCGGCAAAGGCGTCAAACTGCCTGTTTATCATAACATCGCATTCCAGTATTACACGCCGGTTGACCTGGTGGCATTGGAACGTGAAGCGGTTGATCTGGCTGGTATGGATATATATCTATATCAGAATGAAGGGGAGGATATCCGCAGAAAGATGCGTTATCTTTCCGGTACCAGCAAGCTTGCTTATGTACCGGAATTCATCTCCGGGGTCTGGTTTGACAATCCAGCCACGCCAACAGTGGCGGAGCAGCGGTTCGTGACGTTGTATGCGCTGATGAACGGCCTGAAGGCAGTCAACTTCTACATGACGGTGGAGCGTGATCGCTGGCAGGGCTGTCCCGTTACGGCAGACGGCCGCATACGGAAGGAATATTACGACTTTTTCAGCAGCCTGAATCAATTTGTAATGGATTACGGTCTGCACAAGTCTACTAGATCGCCCGGAATCCTGCTGCTCAGAAACTATGAGCGGGGACGATATTTATCAATGTATTCAAGGGCGGATCTCAGCCCCATGATTTCCAATGCTTTTGTAAAGGGACTGGAGGTGCCCCGATGCCTGTTCACACCGGAGTCCGGTACAGGCCCGACACTGCTTCAAGAGGCTGTAAAGCACTGGGGGGAGGATGGCTGGATCGACGGTATCGCCCGGCATTTGACCTCCCGAGGTGTGGACTACAATATATCGGACAGCCAGCTGCCGCTTGAGGAAATGCAGAAGTACAGCACCATTTATGCAACCTGCTTCCAGTACATGAGCGGGGAACTGCAGCAAAAACTGCTGGATTATGCAAAAACCGGAGGCAGACTGATATTAAGCTGCCTTCCCGGCCAGGATGCGGCACGTGAACGTTGTACAATTCTTGCGGATGCACTGTCCGGCGGGAGGCAGCTGCAGATTTCCGTGGACGAGGGAAGCCATGACGTGACGGAGCAACGAATGCTGACACCCCAGGGGGATTCACCGCTTGAATATATGTTGCATCATACGGAAAAGGGGCCGCTGCTCTTTGTGGCAAATCCGACCGGCATGACCGGCGCGGGGACGGTTCTGCTGCTGGAACGCGCAAAGCTTGGGAATCCGGTATGGGTGGAAAACGGCACTTCGGCATCCTGCGATCATAGCCTTGCCGCATTTACCCTGCCCCCGTATACCGTAGCTGTCTGGGAGGTGGTATCATGATTCCGCACCATATTCAATTTGCACATCTGCATCCGACGCTGTGGAGAAATCTGGGAGGTTTGACACAGCTGTTTTTCAAGGAAAGAGTGACGCTCTGGCTACTTTTGAAAAACGGGAATCCGATCCGAGCAGTGGTAGAAAACCTTGCCGTTCCTTTACCTGAGACAGTTCAGCCGGACAAGCTGTTTGAGCTGTATCCGCAGGTGCGGTGCATCATATTTGCGGAGGAAGAGAGCCTGCTGCAATTCTATCGTGAGGTCAACAGCAAAATAGAACAGCCTGTCCCCGCAGAAAAATATTTTTCCTACGCGGTGCAGCGGCTCAGGCAGGATAAAGGTATCCGCTACTGCCTAAAAGACGGGGAGAGCCTGCCGCCGCCGCCCTGGGTGGATTTCTACGGTATGATGGGCCGGATAATCCGGCAGTATCTTCCGCCAACCGTCACGTACCTGCTTGACATAACGGACGGCGGCAATGCATGGTTCCAGCTGGCGGTTACGCTTCACAACCACGAAATCCTTCGGGTTTCCACATTTGACAGCTACAGCCGTCTGCTTGGATTGAACGAAATCGCAGAACCGCTGATGCCTGAGCAGCTGAAGAAGGTGGAATCTGCAGAGAATAACCAAGTCATCTATCATCGGGTGGACAAGGCCAACGCGCTTTCTTTTTTAGCCGAATATATAAAGGAGCATATTTGAAAAGACATTACTCACACTCCGGACGTAAATAGTAGCAGTATGAACCGGAGGTGATAATAAGATGGAAACGAAAGAACTGCTCGAAATCAGGGAAAAGCTGGCTATGCTGCCGGTATTGAAGGAACGGCAGGCAAAATTGAAGGACAGGATATCCGCATCGGAGACGGAGGTCAAGTCATTGCTGAACAAATTTGAGTCGGAGTCTCTGGATGTTGAACAGATGAAGGCGGAATCCTTATCGGTCTATATTCTGAAACTCATAGGAAAGCATGAGGGGAAGCTGAATAAAGAAACGGAAGAAATGCTCGCTGCAAAAATGGCATACGATAAAGCGGCGGAAAACATGAAGGAATTGAAGCGGCAGCGAAGTGAGACCGAGGACAGGCTGGCGGAGCTGAACAGGGTAAAACAGGCCTATGAGGAGGAGCTGAACCGGCGGGAGGAAATGATCCGGAGCCAGGTCTCCGGCGAGGTTTCAGAGAAATACCGGGAACTGGAAAGGGAACATGAGCTGCTCTGCAGACAACTGGCTGAAACGGAGGAAGCGCTGCGGGCAGCCAACAGGGTAACCGGTACGGCACGTCAGGCACTGGAGCAGCTTGAAAAAGCCGATAACTGGGCAACCTATGATGTATGGATGAAAGGCGGCATATTCAGCCACATGGCAAAATATGAGCATATCGATCAGGCGGAAGAATCGTTTAACCGTCTGAATTCACAGCTGGACCACTTGAGAAGGGAGCTTTCGGACGTGAACTTGCCGGGATCGGTTGCACTTACCGGAATCGATTCTTCAACAAGAACATTTGATTTTTGGTTTGACAACATATTTACCGACCTGAATGTGCGCAATCGGATCCGTGACAACAGCCAGCAGATCAGAATGCTTTGCGGACAAATAAACAGTATCGCAGGAAGGCTGGAGGGGAATATAGCCTCCATCGGGCAGAAACTGCGGGATATTGAGCTTCGTAAAAACGAACTGATTATCGGAGGATAACCAGTCGGACTGCCGCTGAAAAGAACGAATTTCCGGGCATCGACAGGAAGAAACAGAATAAAAAGCAGGGCAATTGTACTTCAGTTGCCCTGCTTTCTTATACAGAAAAATTGCGGCCCCGATTTTATCGTAGCACGATGTTCAAACTCTGAATATTATGTTACCAAAGCACTATCTCCGATGAATGGAGGCCAGCAATGTTTATAAGAAGATATTTAAAGGAAATCAAGGGAACGGTTTATTTGGATTCCAATCATAACGGAAGACAGGACCAAGCGGAACCGGGTTTGAAAAACATAGGCATCCGGCTGTACGCAGTAGGCGGCAGCGAACTGCTCCGTGAGGGGAAAGGAGAAATCCGCATACTCAGGGAAAAGCAGATCTGGAGTACCAAAACCAACGAGCAGGGGGAATTTCGGTTTATTGTCAGTGACGGGGCCTATTCGGTCGGATTGGATGCCGGTACGCTGCCTGAAGGACTTTTTGCAATGGATGCCGGCAGGCATTTTAAAAGAGGAGAGTCAGGAAGCATACATTTCGCTGTCAGGGATGCCGTTTCGGACACAAAGTCCTCTCATGCGGCAATTGTTCGTCGTAAAAATCCTGCTGTGGCGCCGGACATGTGTGAAACAGAGAAAATCAGCGCGGCTTACAGGTCCGGAGCGATTGACGAACATAAAAAAATATTGTACACCATCTATGCATTAAAGCATAACCGGAAGCTTCCGGAGGAATATCGTTCCCGTATTCCGGTAAAAAGCGGTACGCGTTGTGTGGAGGAAATCAGAAGGTATGCAATGAGGGCTGATTCGGATCCGGAAGTTGTGGAGGAAGCCCAAAGGGCTCTTTCTTCTGTGGTCCCCGTGCTTGACAAAGCATACAGGAGCCCGAGCGGCTATTTCAACATTCACTATACACTGTCCGGTGAAAATGCAGTAGCTTACAGACCCGGAGATTCCCGGGACATACCGGAATATATCCGGCAGGTCGGCCTGGCATTTGATCAGGTAAAGGCGATTACCTGCACGACACGAGGGTTCAGAGAGCCCATCCTGGAAGACGGGAAAAATGCATACGATGTTTATGTCTATGACCTGAAGGACAAGTACGGGGTGACCTATTCCTCCCAGATATTTTATGCGCGGAATGCCGGAGAGGCATCAACAGCTTCAAGCTATATTTGTATAGACAACAGCTATGCTGCGGGGAAAGGCTTTGACAAGAGCAGGGAGGACTGCATGCGGGTGACGGCTGCCCATGAGTTTTTCCATGCCGTTCAGTATGCTTATAATGTGGATTCGGACCTCTGGTGGAAGGAGGCCTCCGCCACCTGGAACGAGGATGAGATTTTTACAGGGGTCAACGATTATGTCCGTTATGTAGGCAGATATCTGTCCTCACCGGCCAAATCACTGGATGAAAGCAGCTACAGCGGTGTTATTTTTGTAAAATTCCTTTCTGAAAACTACGGCGGCTACAATATGGTCAAAAAGATATGGGAAAGGCATTCAGCAGGGTATGACAACAGCGTAGCCGCAATTGACACAGTGATCAGGGAAGATTACGGGGGCAGCGATATCGGAAAGCTGTTCGACCAGTTCTCCGCCTATAATATAAGCCCGGCACAGTACTACAAGGAAGGTGCCTTGTGGAAAGCCTCCGCAGCCGTGCAGCACACTTATTCCAGCTATCCTGTGGCAGTGAACCTCGGACAGTTGAACCATCTTTCCTCGAGCTATCAGCAGCTCGAGTCGTCACCGGCATCAGAAGGGAAATCCTTGAAAATCACGGTGGAAGGGGCCAAAGGCACACGGTGGGGGTTCAAGCTGCAAAAAAGGAACAAGAGTAATCAGCTTTATTCCATTACGGAAATACTGTCAAGCGGCGCGTTTAATAAAGCGGAAATCACGCTGGAAAACTTCGGGGAGCTTTATGACCGGGTGGTATTGATTCCCGCGAATCTCGAAAAAGAACGCAACGGCTTGCCATACACCTACTCGGCGGGCATAAATTGAACAGCGGTCCCGCCAATTTTCAGGCGCGTCTGGAAACAAATCTTCACGCGGCTGGAATTGACATTTATATACTCAACATGTTAACATAAATTTAGATGAGAGGTTATCAGGGAATCCCTCCGCGCAGCTTTATTGGCAGGATACTGAGAGGGTATCGATATTCTGATAGTGCAGACCAGGATTTACAGCTTGCTATTGTCGGAGGGAGTGTTACCTATACGTAACTGGATACATCATTTCGCATCCCGGGCTTCTACATTGAAATCCAAAATTGTATTCGGATTTGGGTTTATCACCATACTGCTTCTTATTATTCTTGTCTGCAACAATTGGTATGCCATGAAAGTAGTCTGTGATCAAGTTGCCGCGTCCAACCGGAGCATCGTACAGATACACAGCAATCAGGTCGATAATGAATTAAGCAACCTGGAAAAATATCTTCACAGTATGGCTTATCAGGATCCGAATATTATTTTTATCAATTCATATCCTACAAAAACTGCAGAAGACTATGTCAATAATTTAACCGTATTGAACAAAATGCAAAAAGACATTTATGAATATGATTATGCCAACGCTATTTTCTTATATAAAACATCAGCCCAGGAATCTATAATTGCTCCGCAAAAACAAGGTGATTATGAAAAAATACATTTAAAACTGCGAAGTTTGCTGGGAGATCCGGCGATCTGCCGGAAATTGACAGCAGAATGGCAGTTGTTTGACCTGGATGGGAAATATTTTATATTGAAGCTGACGGACACCGGATATGGTACATATATTGGTGTCTGGGTGAATCTGGATGAACTGCTGAAGCCGCTGCGATTTCTGGAATTCAGCGATAATTCGCAGGTCATGTTTGCTTCCGCAGATGGGCAGGTGCTTACTACAAATACCAGCGTACATACCTTGAAAACGTTCAGGCCCGACCTCCTCCGGCAAGCCCTGGCCGATAATACCGGCAAGCCTTATACGGTCTTAAGGAGCTTGAATGACAATGAGGAATCAATGATTGTAAGCATCCGCTCGGATGTGTCGGATTTATATCTGGTTGTCATACTTCCAGTCAACGTGCTTGTAGAAAAGCTGACCATCTTCCAGAGGGTCATTTATGTTACACCCCTGGTGGCAGTGGCGTTTCTTTCTTTCTTTTTGCTTTACCTTCAAAGAGCCATTGCCCGACCTGTAAAAAAACTGCTCCGGGGAATGGGAAAAATCCAATCGGGCGATCTCACTGCGAGGCTTGAACCCTCCCGCTTATCCGAATTCAACATGATTAACGAGGCTTTCAATAATATGGCGCACCAGGTAGAACATCTTAAAAATGATATTTACGAAGAGCAGCTCAGAGTGCAGAAGGCAGAGATGAAGGAATTACAGGCACAAATTTATCCGCATTTTTTTGCGAATTGTCTGAATCTGGTATACTCTCTGGCGCAGGTAAAGAATACCGAATTGGTGAAACAACTGACGTTGCATTTAGTCCGGCATTTAAGATTCATGATGCGTACAAACCGGACACTTGTTACGCTGTCTGAAGAGCTGGAGCACATAAGCAATTATTTGAGTATTCAGAAAATCAGATTTCCCCAAGCTTTTGACTATCATATCGATATTGAACAGGAGCTGGGTTCGGTTTCAATACCGGCATTTATCCTGCAGCCCTTTGTGGAAAATGCCATGGAGCACGGATTTATTTACAGGGAAGATTCGCCTTTTTCGGTATATGTACAGATTAAGCTGGATTCTGACAATAATGGAGAATATATTTCTATAAGAATAGAAGATAATGGTAAGGGTTTCTCTTCGGATATCATTTCAGAGCTTCATTCAGGTAATGATCTCAGTAAGGATTCTGAAAAGCATATCGGCATTTGGAATGTTCAACGCCGCTGTCAGCTATATTACCACTCGGAGGTCCGTTTTTTATTCTATAACAGTGTTCAGGGCGGTGCAGTTGTTGAAATGGCTTTGCCCGTAACAGGCTGAAAAACCGGGAGGGATCGAATTGTTTCGTGTTCTGGTCATCGATGACGAAATATATGCAGTGAAGGGTATCGTGGATGGGATTGCTTGGGAAAGACTGGATGTCACTGAAGTCTATGAGGCCTACCATGCGAAGGAAGCCAAAGCAATTCTTGAAAAAATACCGATTGATCTGATGATCTGCGATATCAATATGCCGGAGGAAAACGGCCTGGAGCTTTTGGAATGGGCGAAAGCGCGGTATGCGGGATTGGAAGCCGTGTTTCTGACCTGTCATGCCGACTTCAATTATGCACGGAAGGCACTTCAATTAGGCAGCTGTGACTATTTGCTGAAGCCTGTTATTTACGATGAGATGGAAGAGGTGCTCCGCAAACATTTTATTCGCATATTGAAGGAAAGAAATAATCAACAGGATATGGAAAGCTTCAGGAAGTATTACAATATTGAAGAAGAGTGGAGGAGTCTGCTTGTGACCGGGGATAAACATCATGCCGGTCAATTGATAAAGGAGACATTGGATTGGATAGCAGGCCGTAATGATAGCAGGAAAACGTTGATCAAGGTTTATAAAAGTATTTTGCAAATTGCTTTCTATATATTAAAGGAAAAGGGCATGACCGCGGAAGACTTAAACAGCCTGGAGCTGAGTCTAGAAGGGCATGAAATTACCTGTACCGACGAACAGTTTAAACAATGGCTGGAGAATATTATAGCCGTCGTATGCACAGATTCTGCGGCCGATGGCTATAGGCCTCTGAAAAACAGCATTGTGTACGAGCTTCAGAGATATATACAGCAAAATCTCGACAAAAAGCTGACTCGTGATGAATTATCGGAGTATGTTCATTTGAATGAATCTTATTTGTCCAGACTGTTTCATAAGGAAACGGGAATTTCCTTATCCGATTATATAATGCAGGAGCGCATGAAAAGGGCCAGGGAGCTTATTTCAGAAACAAACGAACCGATATACGGCATCGCAAATCAATTATGCTATGATAACTTTTCTTATTTCTCCAGGATATTTAAAAAGATTTATAAAATCACACCACAGGAGTACAGAAAAAAGTATTTTAACCTGTATTTGCGCAAGGAACAGATGAACAATACGGTGAAATAAGGGTGTTCCGCCGCGGAAACAGTCAGGCCGCCGGGCTTTGAAATCCGGTGGCTTTTTAATGCGGTATAAAGAAGTAACAATTGTGACATATCTGGTCACCAATTTAGTAGAGACGGGCAGACCGAAGGTAATATAATACGGGTATGAAATCCGGCGCAAGTCATTACGGCAAACTATAGGAGATACTATACATGAGTGCTGTTGTTAAAGAAGAAAGCAGAACGGTAAGGATAGTAGACCGCCGGAACCGCCGAAACGCGGTTGTTCGGTACAAAGCATTATATTTGCTGATGATTCCGGGCCTGTTGTATTTGCTGATCAACAATTATATCCCTATGTTTGGCGTTATTATTGCTTTTAAAAACTATAATTACTCCAAAGGAATTTTCAAAAGCGACTGGATCGGATTTGAAAATTTTAAATTTTTATTTGCTACGAATGATGCGTTTATCATGACCCGAAATACCATTTTATACAACGCGGTATTTATTATTGTTAATTTAATGCTTGCAGTAGCAATGGCACTTTTGCTTAATGAAGTCAAACAAAAATCAGCAAAAAGGATTTACCAAAGTTCAGTTTTACTTCCGTATTTTTTATCGGCAGTTATTGTCGCTTATTTAGTCTACTCTCTCTTAAATCCGGTTTCCGGTTTGGTGAATATGTCCATTTTGCAGCCTCTTGGCCTTGAGCCTGTATCGTGGTATTTGGAGCCCAAATACTGGCCGTATATTATTGTTATCGTAAATGCCTGGAAGAATGTGGGCTACGGCAGTATCATATACCTGTCTGCCATGACAGGAATCGACACCGAGTATTATGAGGCTGCTACGATAGATGGCGCAAGAAAATGGCAGCAGGTCAAATATATAACCTTGCCGCTGCTGGTTCCGGTGATGACCATTATGACCATTCTGGCCATCGGCAGAATTTTTTATTCTGATTTCGGACTGTTCTATCAGCTTCCCATGCAGTCAGGAACACTGCTGCCGGTTACAAATGTTATTGACACATATGTTTATACAAGTCTTATAACGATGGGGGATATTGGAATGTCTTCGGCGGCAGGCCTGTATCAATCAGTGGTAGGATTCCTGCTGGTGCTGTCCACCAATTTGTTAATACGCAGAATTAATCCGGAAAATGCTCTTTTCTAAGGAGGATGCAGAAGAATATGGAAACCAACAAGACTCCCTGGCTTATACATATTATATTTATATTATGCTCGGCGGCTGCAATACTTCCGTTGTTACTGGTAATAGCCATTTCGTTTTCCAGTGAAGATTCCATTCTTCAATATGGCTATACATTTATACCCCATGAATTCTCTTTAAATGCATTCAAATATGTGTTTTCAGATCCCCATCTGATCATACGGGCATATTCCAATACTATATTTGCAACTGTTTTCGGAACGCTGACATGCCTGGTTATTACTTCCGCATTAGCCTATCCGCTCTCAAGAAAAGGTCTTCCATACAGAAAATTCTTCTCAATTTTTGTAGTACTTACGATTTTATTTAATGGTGGTTTGGTTCCCTGGTATATTTTATTTAAAAATTATTTGCATTTGAGCGATAATATATGGGCTCTGATCATACCCGGGCTTTTGCTGAACGGATTCAACGTGCTGATCATGAGAACTTTTTTCGCGAACACAATACCTTCGGAGCTTTTGGAAGCTGCATACATGGATGGAGCCGGAGAATTCAGAATATTTGTTCAAATCGTTGTACCGTTATCAAAGCCGGTATATGCAACGATCGGTTTATTCGCTACGCTAGCCTATTGGAACGACTGGTTCAATAGTATGATCTTCCAGATTAAATCGGATCATTTCGGTATGCAATATGTATTGCAGAAAATTTTATTAAATATACAGTACCTGTCTCAGAATACCCGCAGTTCATACGCGACACAAGCAATGGCCACCCTTCCCGCCGAAACCTCAAGAATGGCTATGGCGCTTATTGCAATGGGACCGATCGTATTTGCCTATCCATTCTTCCAGAAATACTTTGTAAAAGGGTTAACGATCGGAGCCGTAAAGGGATAATACAGGTCGATGGCCTGATTATTAATATGGTATTAAAATGGAGGAGAAAAAATGAAAAGAAGGTATGGGACATTACTACTCGTAGTTATTCTTGTCTTCACGCTGGCCCTGTCTGCATGCGCCGCCAAAACCACATCAGAATCCGGCAGCACAGAGGCATCAACGGCTGCAGAATCAACAGCCGCGGCATCAACAGCTGCTGCTGAAAATGGTACCGGCACTGCAAACCTGGATCCTGCTCATTTGATTTTCGTTTTCATGGGCGAGACACCAAAGAACATGGCAGCAGTTAATGCTGAAGCAAGCAAATACTTAACGGACGCAATAAACGCTACAATAGAAGTTCGTCCGATTCCATGGGGTGAATACTTTGAAAAGACAAATCTTATGTTTGCATCCGGAGATAAATTTGACTTGATGTTTACCGCTTCATGGATGCATGAATCCGAGCAGGCTGCAAAAGGTCAGATTCTTGCAGTGGATGACCTGATTGCAAAATATGCTCCCGATTATCTGGCTAACGTACCTCAGGATGTAAGGGAAGCCGGATTTATAAACGGTAAGGCATATGGATTGACTGGCTATAAGGAATGGGCTGCCGATAAAGGTATGATATTCAATAAGGAAATAGCCGACAAATACGGCATAAGCACCGATACAGTCAAGACATGGAGCGATTTGACACCGTACCTTGAAAAGATTAAGGCCGGTGAACCGGGTATGGTTCCGATCCAGGCCAGGTCAGAGGATTCACCGATGATAGGTATGATGTCGATCAATGCATACGATACGCTTGGTGTAGGACCCGGCTGCATAAGCAGAGCGGCCAATGATACAAAAGTTGTCAATATGTTTGAACAGGCTGATTACATGGAAGCTGCGAAATTAATGCGTGATTGGTTTGTCAAGGGTTATGTCAACAAAGACGCTGCATCCAGTACGGCCATGACATACCTGGCAGTTAAAGCGAAAAAAGCAGCCGGTTACAACCAGTCAGGCAAGCCCGGCATAGCCTTCCAGGAAAGCCGTCAGTGCGGTATGGACGTGATATATCTGCCAATGGATAAGCCCTATATGACAACGGACGATGCTGCAAGTGCCATACTGGCCGTTCCAATGACAGCAACAGATCCTGCACGCTCAGTCATGTTTGCAAATTTACTGCATAAGGACAAATATCTTGTAAATCTGTTGAACTGGGGTATAGAAAACCAGGACTATGTAAAAGTATCGGATAATGTTATTAAGTATCCTGACGGAATGGATGCATCAAATTCCACTTATAACCTGAACATGAACTGGTTGATGGGTAATGTTACTCTCAACTACACATGGAATACTGAGGATCCCAACGTATATACCACCTACAAGCCATTCAATGACAGCGCTGACAGATCAAAGGCTCTTGGATTCTCGTTCAATTCGGAAAGTGTCAAGAACGAAGTTGCGCAATACAATAACGTAGTCAAACAGTACACGGGTGCAATACATACCGGATCGGTAGATCCAACCGTAGCCATTCCCAAGTTTGTACAAGCTTTAAAAGCAGCCGGGTGTGACACAGTTATTGCTGAAAAACAGAAACAGCTTGATGCATTTGTAGCTGCGAAAGGCAAATAAGCAATATTATTTTGAAAGTTGGTTGGCACAGCCGGTTTGTGCCAACCTTCTTTTGGTTATGGGAGGCCATGATATGGGGAAGTTTGCAGACAGATATCTGGAAGTAAGTGCATGGGATGTTGCAGAAGTTGGTTTTAAACCGGAATATGGCCGTGTTTCCGAGTCGATATTTTCTCTCGGCAACGAACATATGGGCGTAAGGGGCTATTTTGAAGAAGGATACAGCGGCGACAGGCTGCTGGGAAGCTATCTCAACGGTGTATATGAAGAACACATAGGCGAAAAATCTGCCTACAAGGGCATTTCAAATCGTTCCACCTTCATGGTGAATGCTGTGGATTGGCTGTATACAAGAATCAGACTGGATGGGGAAGAGCTGGACATTGCAAAATGTAATATCAGAGAGTTTCAGCGGAAGCTGGATATGAAGGCCGGGGTTATGTCCAGGGAATTTATCTGGCGTACTGAAACGGGTAAGGAAATCAGGGTGGAGTTCACCAGATTCCTGAGTATGATCACACCGACCCTTGGCTGCCAGAGGATATCGTTCGAACCTCTGAATTTTTCCGGTA
>JAEZMC010000408.1 GCA_023435805.1 Bacillota bacterium
GTGGACAGATAGTTTGACAGGATCATAAACGTTCCCATCATTAATACGATAAAAACAAAAAGTATGTAGAATTTGTACTTAATTGAAACATCACAGAAAAATGCAGAAACCCTTTTTATGGTCTTAACATTCATTTCTTATATCCCCGGTATTCATTTTTATTTCGGCGCTCAATTTCTCAAACTGGTGATCGGCGCAGGAATCCTTCCGCCCCTCCTAATAAAATCATTGCTGCTGTATCTGTTCAGCCTCATAACGGGACCGGTGCCCAACAGACCGCCGAATTCCACAAGCTCTCCTTCCTTTTTGCCGGGAGCGGGTATAATCCTGACCGCTGTTGTTTTGTTGTTGACCATGCCGAGGGCGGCTTCATCCGCGATGATCGCAGAGATGGTCTCCGCTGAGGTATCACCTGGAACCGCAATCATATCAAGGCCTACCGAGCATACGCAGGTCATTGCCTCCAGCTTTTCTATACAAAGGGCTCCTTTAAGCACTGCATCGATCATTCCGGCATCCTCGCTTACAGGTATAAAAGCTCCGCTGAGGCCGCCTACGTGGGACGAGGCCATGATTCCACCCTTCTTGACAGCATCGTTCAACAGCGCCAGGGCCGCTATTGTCCCGTGTGTCCCGCATTTTTCAAGTCCCATTTCCTCCAGAATATACGCCACACTGTCTCCTACCGCAGGCGTAGGCGCCAGCGACAGGTCGACGATCCCGAACGGTACGTTCAGCCTTTTGGATGCTTCCTGCGCAACCAGCTGACCCATTCTGGTAATCTTGAAAGCGGTCTTTTTTATAACATCGGCTACGGTGCTGAAATCTGCGCCCTTTACTTTTTCAAGCGCACATTTTACAACACCGGGGCCGCTTACGCCCACATTGATCACGCAATCCGGCTCTCCGACGCCATGGAAGGCTCCGGCCATAAAAGGATTGTCCTCCGGCGCATTGGCAAAGACCACCAGCTTGGCGCAGGCCAGTCCGCCTTCATTGGCGGTCAGCGCAGCAGCCTGCTTGATGATCCTGCCCATTTCCTCCACCGCATCCATATTGATACCGGCCTTCGTGGTTGCCACATTGACCGACGAGCATACCCTTTTTGTAGTGGCCAATGCTTCAGGAATCGAATGAATCAGTTTCCTGTCACCCGGCGTATATCCTTTGTGAACCAGCGCGGAAAATCCGCCTATGAAATTGACGCCCAGTGTCCCGGCTGCCTTGTCCAGGATTTCCGCGAACTTCACATAGTCCTCATCGCCGCAGCATTCAGCCACCATGGCTATGGGCGTTACTGAAATCCTCTTGTTGATGATGGGTATTCCGTATTCCTTCTCGATGTCCTGTCCGACTTTGACCAAATTCTCAGCATATCTGGTAATTTTGTCATATATCTTCTGTCTGCATGCGGCACCGTCCGGATGAGAGCAGTCGCGAAGCGAAATGCCCATGGTTATGGTCCTGATATCCAGGTTTTCTTCATGGATCATTTTGATCGTTTCAAGAATTTCATATTTCGTCAGCATACTTCTGCCTCCCTAGATCCTGTGCATGGAATTGAAAATATCCTCATGCTGGATTTTCACATAAAGCCCCATTTCCTGGCCTTTACCTTCCAGCTTGTCCGAAAGGGCATTGAAAGCGACCGATGCGTTGGTTACATCCACCAGCATGATCATGGTAAAGACCTCCTGCATTAAGGTCTGGGATATGTCCAGAATATTTACGTTGCAATCAGCCAGTATGCTGCTGATACAGGCTATGATGCCGACCTTGTCCTTGCCGAGTACCGTAATGACAGCCCTCATTCATCCATTCCCCATTTCACAATAGCTTCGTTTACATATTAGCACTATAGCAGAACAGGCGAAAGAATTCAATGCGTCGAAAGCAAAAGAATCACCCGTCCTGAATCCGCGCAGTCGCCGGAGTACAAAAATACAGTACCGGCAGTTTACCGGTACTGTATAAGAAACGATTCGTCATTTTCCGGCTTAATTGCTTCGTATCACCACCAGCTCCGCCTTCCCGCCCGATGCGGAGGATACGTCCGTATAGATCGCCACCTGCCCATAGACCGTATCGGTTCTAAGCTGTGAGGTCTCAATGGTTTTGAGGCTTCCCGAGCTGTCCACCAGATAAATGAGCTTTCCGTCGGCAAATTGATACGTTCTGCTATTGGCTCTGATCCTGTCCTGATCAACCGCCTGGATCATCGTTGCCTGGGTGTCGGGATACTTGATTTCTATGATATTGCTGATGGAGCCGCCTGAAAATATGACCTTTACAACCGACCCTGTGCTGATTCCGTAACTATTTGATGTGGTGTTGTAGGAATAATCCCTTCCGTCGATGGTAATCGTGAAGGCGTAGGACGAATTGGTCGGCGTAGACAGGTTTCTATAGGATTTTACGATACCCAGCTTGTAATCCTTTGCTGTCACATTGTTCAACAGGATCAGATTGACGTCCTCGAAGCTGCCCGTCTTGTTCATAAACAGGACCTTCCCCGACTGGAGCACGCCTGCGGGCAGGTCGGACCAGCTCAGTATCTTCGCCTGTGCATCCACTTCATCCTCGTTGGACAGGAAGTTAAATATCTTCACATTACCGGATATGGTATTGCTGTAATTGTTGTTATTCGACAGTATCTGTCTGTCGTCCTTGCGTATATTGACCTCACCCGGGGTGGAATAATTCAGCGGCGTCAGCGAAACCGAGCTGTCAGAAAGCCTGGAATAGATGACCAGCTTGCCCTTCATCGAAGATGGGTCGGTATTGCAGTCGAAGGTATTGACGGAACCGTTGGACATCAGCAATTTAACCGTATATTTCTTGATACCGTAGTTCGCCGCATCATTGGAGGTAATTGAGGTATAGTTCTTCACAAAGGCAAAGCTGGAATTGTCGGAATACAGGGCTTCCTGCACATCCACCACCTTGCCGTCATACCCGAGAAGTAGCGTTACACCGTCATCCAGGCTGAAGGAACCGGTTCCGGTAAGCTTGCCTGTACTGAAGCTCTTATCAAGAGCATAAGCAGTGCCATCCACTTCGATCTGCTGCGGTGCGTGCTTGTTGGGAAGTATACCGGTGATCGTGCCTGTCACCTTGTTGTCAATAACCAGTATGTATTTGTTCTTTCCCGACTTGTCCGACACCTGGTATACAACGTTGAAATCCTTTATGTCGCCTGTCTTGATGGCTTCTCCCTTTGTTTCGGTAGCCGGGCTTGTGCTGTTGTCAACCGAATTCCTTACAATGCTGAGGCTGCCGCCCAGGTCAATGCTGCCCAGTCTGGAGTTAACCAACTTTGCCTTGGTATATACCTCAGGCTTGCTGTAAACAGTGTACATGGTGCCCGGCGTCAGGTTGGATGCCTCTGCCAGCGTTTTTGCCGCTTCTCCCGCATTTCCTGTTTTAACACCGGTGTCCAGCAGTACATCCAGCATTTGCGCCATCGCCTGTCTCGGAACGCTGGAATTGGCGGTCAGGGATAGCCCTGCTGTCAATCCGAGTGCCTTTGCCTTTTCCATGTAGTTTTTGGGCCAGGTGCCCGGAATATCCTGTTCCGTATAGCCAAGAGCCTTGATCATGGCCGTTGCAGCTTGCGCATATGTAACCGGCTCCCCGGGATGGAACTTACCGTCGGCCATCCCTGACATGAAGCCTTTTTTAATACAAGCATTGATGTAACCGTTATTAGCGCCGTTTGCAGGTACATCTGAAAATACGGTGGTGCCTTTCATGGTTTCTGCAGAATCGCCCAGACCCGCTGCCAAGACAATCAGCTGCGCAAACTGTTCACGGGTGGTCGCATCGTTGGGTTTGAAAGTGCCGCTCCCCACATTTTCCATCAGACCGAGGGAGGACACACGTTCAACCGCGCTGTAATAGGAAGCGGTTGAAGGTACATCCTTATAGGCGGCAAATGCCGTCCCCGAAAGTGAAAGTATGGATATTACAAGAGCCAGTGCCATTATTTTTTTCATTGGAAATCCTCCATTCGTTGAAAATAGTCCATTTATTCAAACCTTAACGCTTCGATCGGGTTCAGATTCGCCGCTTTTACCGCAGGGAACATTCCGAAAATGATTCCAACCAGAAGGGATATCCCAAAGGAAGTAACCATCCAGAAGGCTGAATAGGATTCGGGTACGATATTGAAGCCTCCGAAGATGAACTTGATAACGCATACGCCCAGCGCTATTCCCAATAAGCCTCCCAGGCCTGTTACCATGATGGCTTCAATAAGGAATTGAACCAAAATGTTCCGCTTCTTCGCTCCTATTGCCTTTCTGATTCCGATTTCACGAGTCCTCTCTGTAACTGATACCAGCATGATGTTCATGATCCCGATGCCGCCCACGACAAGAGATATCGCTGCAATACCGCCCAGCATGGCCATCATGGTGCCAGTCACGTCATTCAATGTCTCAATCATCTGTTCCGAGTTTGTGACCCGGTACGCATTTTCATTCTTGTAAATATTCAACAGGAATGCTTCAAGCTCTTCCACTACCGTATCAACATCCTCTGCGTTGGCCGCCAGTACAGAGAAATTTCTAATCTCCGAATTGCGTCCGAGCCTTTGCGCAACCGTTACCGGTATGATCACGAGATCGTCCTGTGTGCTTGATTGGCCGGATTCCAGTTCTGTCAGGACACCTATTACCGTGAAGATGGTACCGTTTATTTTAATTTTTTCGCCAATTGCGTTTTCCCCCGAAAAAAGGGTATTTACAACTGCTGTTCCCACCACCGCTACCCGCTGCCTGTTTTCCACATCGCTGTCCAGAAGGAATCTGCCTGAAGAGACCGGCCTGCTGTTGATGGTTTCATATCCGGGGGTGGTACCCAGCATCGTGGTAGTCCGCATGCTACGGGAACCGTTCTTAACCGTGACACCGGGTGTTGAAACCTGCGGCGCAACTCCGGTGATCATGCTGCTGTTTTGATCGGCAAAGGCTTTTAGCTGATCATAGGATACGTTTCTGTTGCTCCCTCTACCGGTTATGTTGATTTGTATCATATTG
This sequence comes from Bacillota bacterium, assembly GCA_023435805.1. GTDB lineage: Bacteria > Bacillota > Clostridia > Acetivibrionales > DTU013 > JAEZMC01. Next base: position 5,040 of record JAEZMC010000408.1, read on the forward strand.
GTGCCGATGCTGGAAATGGAATCCGTTATGTTCTTGGTGGTGCCCTGTGCAAACGCCACCGCCGCTATCACGGCTCCCACACCGATGATGACGCCCAGCATGGTTAGTATGGATCTGCCCTTGTTGCTGAGGATACTTTTTGTCGCCATTTTGTAAGCTTCTATGAAACCCATCAGCCCACCTCCCTGTCTTCCGATATCTGGCCGTCCACCATTCTGACAACCCTTTGGGCTTGCATGGCAATATGGTTGTCATGCGTAATGATAATGACGGTATTTCCGTTCCGGTGCAGCTCTGTCATGATTTTCATGATTTCGGTACCGGACCTGGAATCCAGATTTCCTGTGGGCTCATCTGCCAGCAGTATGGGCGGGTGGCTGACCAGTGCCCTTGCGATGGCCACTCTTTGCTGCTGCCCGCCGGAAAGCTCGCTGGGGGTGTGATGAATACGACCGCCAAGACCGACGGCCTCCAGCGCTTCAATGGACCTGCGGCGGCGTTCCTTTTGGCTGATCCCTTGATATATCAGGGGTAATTCCACATTCTCAATCGCCGTCAGCTTCTTCAACAGGTTGAATCCCTGGAAGATAAAACCGATCCTTGTATTGCGGATATCTGCCAGCTCGTTGTCATCCATCACGCTTATTTCCCTGTTGTCCAGGATGTAGCTGCCGGATGTGGGTACGTCCAGGC
>JAEZMC010000016.1 GCA_023435805.1 Bacillota bacterium
GCCGTCCTCCCCGTAGCCTGTTCCATCCATGGCCACACCGATCACCTCGCCGGACAGGCCGTTTTCCGCCATGCAGGAGGCCGTGTGGGCGTGGTGATGCTGCACGGGTATTTTAACAACGCCCTGCAGCTCCTGTGCATACCCGGTCGACAAATAGCCCGGATGCAGATCGTATGCGACAACAGAGGGTGAAATGTCAAACAGCCTTTTATACTGCTCTATTCCGTCTTCAAAGGACTGCATTGTCTCCAGATTTTCAAGGTCGCCAATATGCTGGCTTACAAAAAACCGGTTTCCTTTCGTGATACAGAAGGTGCTTTTTAATTCACCCCCAACAGCCAGAACGGAAGGCGGGCTTGCAGGCAGTATCTCCACATTGGCAATCACCGGCGTGGGAGCATAGCCTCGTGAACGCCTGACAGGGTATATGCCGCCCCTGAAGGCCCTGACCACGGAGTCGTCCGTTCTGGTTCGAATGGGGCGGTTGTTTGTCAGGAAGTAATCCGCGATGTCCTTCAATCTTTCAAATGCATCCTCATCCTCAAAGCAAATTGGTTCGCTGCTCCGGTTTCCGCTGGTCATGACAAGCAGCTCCGGGCAGATGGAAGGGCTCCCCGGTCTGTTGAAAAATAAAAGCAGGTGAAGCGGAGTATAAGGCAGCATGATCCCCAGGTCCGGATTTCCCGGAGCCAGCTCTTCAGGCAGCCCCGTGCCCGGTTTTTGCGCAAGCAGCACAATCGGCCTGGCCGGTGACAGCAGCAGCCTCTCCTCTTCCTCATCAATTGCACAGTATTTTCGTGCGGTCTCCAAATCTCTTGCCATCAGTGCAAAAGGCTTTTCATCACGGTGTTTTCTTTTCCGAAGCTCCTCAACTGCTTTCTTGCTGGCTGCATCGCAAACCAGGTGGTAACCGCCGATGCCCTTGATCGCCAGAATTTTGCCATCTGCAAGAAGCTGTACGGCACGTCTCATGAGTCCGGAAACGTAAACGCGGCTCATCCTGTCTGCGGAGGGTACCTGTACGCCTTCGATATCCGGAACAATTCCGCGTTGCTGACCCGCTGCAAGCAGATACAACCCCGGCCCGCAGTCATGGCAGCAAACGGGCTGTGCATGATACCGCCTGTCATACGGATCCCCGTACTGTGCTCCGCAGAAAGGACACATGGGAAACTCCCTCATTGTGGTGTTGTGTCTGTCATAAGGCACATCGCGTATAATGGTATATCTCGGGCCGCAGTTGGTACAGTTGATGAACGGGTACAGATAGCGATGGTCGGCAGGGTCAAACAGCTCTCTGCCGCAGTCACTGCAGATGGATATATCGGGGGAGATCAGCGTATTGGCTGCTTCCTCTACGCTGCTGGCAATGATGGTAAAATTCTCGTAGCCCGAATATGCAAGAGGCTCTGTCTTTACCGTATCGATTTGCGCCAGCGGAGGGGCTTCCGTCCGCAGACGGGTGACAAATTGATCCAGCGTTTGCACAGGGCCTTCGATCTCAATCAGTACGCCTCCGGCGGTATTTCTCACCATGCCCTTTAATGAGAGCGACATCGCCAGCTTATATACGAAAGGCCTGAAGCCCACGCCCTGTACGATGCCGTTTACTTCAACCCTGTATCTTTCAATTTTCATTCAGGTCAAAATACTCCTTTGTGGTCTGAACATCGCGTTGTATTTGCGCCGTCAGCTCCTCTAAACTATTAAACTTTATTTCATCGCGCAGCCTGGTGAGGAAAAACACCTCGATGCTGCTGTCATAAATATCTTTGTCAAAGTCAAGAATGTGGGTCTCGACACTAAGCCGGGAAGATTCGTCGATGGTCGGGTTCAGTCCGACGCTTGTCACGCTGCTGTAAAACACGCCGTTATAAAGCGTTTTGGTGGCATACACGCCGATATGCGGCATGATCAGATAATCCTCCGGCTGCAGGTTTGCAGTAGGGAATCCGATTTGCCGGCCGATTTGCCTACCGTGCCGTACCTCTCCGGTTATGGAGTAGTGCCGTCCGAGAAATGTAAATACGCTTTCCATGTCGCCTTTTAGTATAAAGCTCCGGATCAGTGTGCTGCTGATAATTTGATTGTTTATCTTGATGGGCGGGATGATAACGACCTTGAAGTTGTATTTTGAACCAAGCTCCTTCAGCAGGCCGACATTTCCCTGACCCATGTAGCCGAATCTGTAATCGAAGCCCGCGACAACAAGGCCTGCGCCCAGTTTCTCCAGCAGCACCTCTTTCACGAAGCTTTCCGGTTTCATGCGGGAATAGCTTTCATCAAACTCATCAAAATAAACCGCATTCAGCGATGTTTCGCTCAAGAGCTGTATTTTTTTCCCCACCGTTATTAAAAGGGGCGTGAACAGCTTTTTCCTGAGGATATTCTCAGGATGCTTTGTAAAGGTATAAATCATGGATTCCAGACCGATCAGCCTGGCCTCATTGATCAAGGTATTTACCAATGCCATATGTCCTATATGCAGACCGTCGAAATTTCCAAGACCGACTGCCGTAGATTTGCGGGCAAATTTGATGTTATCTGCTCCAAATATTGTTTTCATTCTCGAGACCCCGTTCATACCACCGCAACAGGCAGCACTTTAAAAAAATTTTTTTACCTTCAGATAGGTTCCGTCCTCACTTTTTTTTACCGTACCCAGCGCGGCAAACACACCTTCAGGGTTGTAAACACGCATAAGCTCTCCATTCCTCCGTCCGTCCGGGGCAATGGGTACCGGCACCCCGTTCCGGAATTTCCTGTCCGCACCCTCATCAAGCGTCAACGCCGCGTAGTCCTCAAATACAGTTTCCACTCCGGAAAGTGCGCCCTGTAACGTCCCGTCACTTTTCCGCCGGGACAGCTCCTCCAGTGTAAAGGCTTCTGAAATATGAAACGGGCCGGCTTGCTTTCTCAGCAGAAAGGACATGTGTCCCCCACACCCGAGCCGGTCACCGATATCTGCACATAACGTCCTGATATACGTACCCTTTGAACAATGGATATCCAGCAGCACCTTCACCCGGTCCGTCCGTTCTATGTCCAATACCGTTATCGAATGCACCGCCACATCCCTCGGTTGCCTGTCAATCTCCACTCCGCTCCTTGCAAGCTCGTACAGTCTTTTTCCCTCCACCCTCAATGCCGAATACATAGGTGGCAGCTGAGGATACCGTCCTGTAAACGAAGCAGCCGCAGCTTTGATTTCCTCATCCGTACAAGCAGGCTCACGGGAGGAGATCACTGCTCCGGCGGCATCCTGCGTGTCGGTGGTGATTCCGAGAGTCAGTTCCGCGCGGTAGTGCTTGTCCTTCTCCATTAAAAATTCAATCGCCCTGGTCGCATTTCCGGCACATACAGGCAGAACACCCACCGCCAGCGGATCCAGTGTTACGGTATGCCCGATCTTTCTGGTTACGAGCAGTCCGCGTAGATGTGCAACCACATCAAACGATGTCATTCCCGGGGGCTTTATCACATTCAATATTCCATTCATATCACAGCACTTCCTTAATATCTGCCAGCAGTCTTCTCTTTGCCTGTTCCAGCGTGCCGTCCGTGATATAACCGGCAGCCTTCCTGTGCCCGCCACCCTTATACAGGCTTGCTATTGCCGAAACGTCAACGCTGGTATTGGAGCGCAGGTTCACCTTGATCTCACCGTTATCCCACTGCCGGAGCATGGCTGCAACTTCAACACCGCGGATATTTCTTGCGGTATTGATGATTCCGTCGCAATCCTCTTCCTTTGCTCCCGTCTTTTTGATCAATTCATTTGATACAGCCATAACAGCAACTTTTCCGTTTTCGTACAATTCCAGCATACGGATGGCTTCGCCAGTCAGTTTGACTTTTTCATAGGATGCGGTATCAAAAACCTTTTGCGATATGCCGGCGACATCCACTCCCACTTTGATCAGCTCTGCGGCAATCATGTGGGTAGCCGGTGTCGTATTGCTGTAGCGGAACCCGCCCGTATCGGTGGCAATGGCGGTATAGAGGCAGGCAGCGATATCTCTGTCCGGTTTTACACCCAGTAAGCCGAGAAGTTCGTAAATGATCTCCCCTGTCGCTGACGATCCGGTGTCGAGGTGGTTGTGCACGGCAAAACCTGTATTGGTAGGATGATGATCCATATTCGCCGTTGTCCTTGCGCTGTCGAATATTTCTTTCCTGCTCCCCAGCCGTTCCAGGTCACCGCAGTCGATTGCCACAGCCAGGTCGAAATATCCGGTTTTGCCTCCGTAGACCTCGGAAAGGCTGCTGCCCGGTAAAAAGCTGTATATATAAGGTATTCCCTCTTCCAGAAATACCGAAACCTTTTTCCCCATGCCGGAAAGGGAGAGCGCAAGTCCCAGGGCCGACCCCAAAGCATCCCCGTCGGCTGCTATATGAGGCAGCAGTACAATGTTGCTGGATTTAACAATCTCGTCCGCTATTTTTTTCAGCATCGGATCAGCCTCCTATTTACCCTGCATTGTATCATTGATGAGTTTGGTTATATAGGCTCCCCGCTCGATTGAATTATCCAGCTCGAACAACAGCTCGGGTGTATATCGAAGCTGCAGCCTGTGACCGATCTCCCGGCGAATGAAGCCTGCTGCGCTTTTCAGGCCTTCCAACGCATGCTTTTTATCCTCATCCGTCCCCAGAACACTGATGTAGATCTTTGCATAGCGAAGATCCCTTGTCACATCCGCAGATGTGACGCTGATCATTTTGGGAAGTCTTGGATCCTTCAGTTCATTTTGAATAATTGTACTGATTTCTTTTTTCATTTCTTCCGATATTCTACCGGTTCTATCCATATTGATCACTCCAATTATAAAAAGCCGGACAGACGGTTTTACCGCCCGTCCAGCTTGATATTTTATTTACGGTGTTTTGTCTTTTACCGTTTGACCTCTTCCATTGTGTAGGATTCAATGACATCGCTTTCCTTAATGTCGTTGAACTTCTCTATTGACAATCCGCATTCAAAGCCCTGCAGCACTTCCTTGGCGTCATCCTTGAAACGTTTGAGGGAAGCAAGCTTGCCCTCGTGCACCACAATGCCGTCCCGGATTACACGGACATCCGAATTCCTGACGATCTTGCCGTCGGTTACATAGCAGCCGGCAATCGTTCCAATACCTGAAACCTTGAATATCTGCCTGACTTCAGTATGCCCCAATACCACCTCTTTAAACGTCGGTTCCAGCATACCCTTCATCGCTGCCTGGATATCTTCGATTGCGTTGTAGATGACCCTGTACAATCTCATGTCCACACCGGCGTTTTCCGCAGCTTCAGCCACATTTGGCCCCGGCCTGACATTGAAACCGATGATGATGGCATTGGATACGCCGGCAAGGGTAACATCCGATTCAGTTATGGCGCCTACGCCGCCATGTATGATATTCACCCGCACTTCATCGTTGGTCAGCTTCTCCAGCGATTGTTTGACTGCTTCCACTGAACCCTGTACATCAGCTTTCACAATGATGTTCAGGTCCTTGACCTTGCCTTCCTTGATCTGCTTGAACAGATCATCCAGGGAGACTTTGGAAGTCGTCTTCATATGCTCTTCCTTCTGCTTGAATTTCCTCTTTTCAGCCAGCTGTCGAGCAATCTTTTCATCCTTTATTGCGTAGAACAGTTCGCCTGCTTCGGGAACATCGGGAAGACCGAGTATTTCAACCGGCGTTGACGGGCCGGCGCTCTTTACGGCATTGCCCTTGTCATCGACCATGGCTCTGATCCTTCCGACAGTCGTTCCGGTAACAATGGAATCGCCCACGTTGAGGGTTCCCCTCTGGACGAGAACTGTTGCAAGCGGTCCTCTGTTCTTATCCAGTTTGGCTTCAACAACCGTACCCTTTGCCTGCTTATCGGGATCAGCCTTCAACTCCAGCACATCTGCAGTCAGAAGCACCATTTCCAGCAGCTGGTCAATATTTTCACGTTTCTTTGCCGATACATTCACACATATTACGTCGCCGCCCCATTCTTCAGAGACAAGGCCGTGCTGTGTAAGTTCCTGTTTGACCCGGTCCGGGTTTGCCCCTGGCTTGTCAATTTTGTTAATGGCAACGATGATCGATACGTTGGCAGCCTTTGCATGGTTGATCGCTTCAATTGTCTGAGGCATGACGCCGTCGTCGGCAGCCACTACCAGAATGGCAATATCCGTAACCTGCGCACCCCTGGCACGCATTGCGGTGAAAGCCTCATGACCCGGTGTGTCGAGGAAGGTAATGTTCCTTCCGTTTATTTTTACTGAATATGCGCCAATGTGCTGTGTAATGCCTCCGGCTTCCGTATCGATGACATGTGTGGACCGGATTGCATCAAGCAGTGAGGTCTTTCCATGGTCGACATGGCCCATGACAACAACGACAGGCGGTCTTGGCACAAGCTTATCCGGATCATCCTGTTCCGTGTCGTCAAATAGAATATCCTCTTCGTTTATGATCACGTCCTTCTCTGTCTTGACGCCGAATTCCTCTGCAACGATGGTGGCCGTATCAAAATCGACTTCCTGGTTCAGAGTCGCCATCATGCCGTACCCCATCAATTTCTTGATGACTTCAGTCGACGTCTTTTTCAACGCCTCTGCCAATTCCTTGACCGTAACACTTTCAGGAATCTTTATCGAAGTAAGCACCGCTCTTTGAGGAATGTACCTGGCGGCTTCTTTCTCCTTCTTTCCTCTGCCCTTCTTCTTCTTGGCTTCCGTATCGTCATAAAACTCATTTAATATAAAGTCCTCAGAGAGAATTTCCGAAACGCCCTTCTTTTCTGAAAGACCGATGTTGGTCGGCTTGATCCTTTTATTGCCCTTGACTGCAGGCTGAGCCTTCGGAACTTCCTTCCTCTGTTCTCTTCTTACATCCTTGTCGCTATCCTTGGTGCTGAACTCACGTCTGAGTTCACTCCTCTGTGAGCCAAGTTCTTCCTTCTGGGCAATGGTTAAATCAGGCTTTGGAATTTCCAAAGGCCTGCTGCCGCCCGGACGGTAACCTGTCTGTGGCCTGTTGCCATACTGCGGCCTGTCGCCCTGCGGTCTGTTGCCGTACTGCGGTCTGTCACCCTGCGGCCTGTTGCCGTATTGTGGTCTGTCA
>JAEZMC010000017.1 GCA_023435805.1 Bacillota bacterium
GTCTAGACCCGGGCGATGTAGCTGAAATCTCGTGTGTTATTAACAAGGATGGTGCTCACCCGGTTAAGATTGACCATATTCCTGAGAGAAATGCACTTCTGATACAACAAGTCAAGCAATATGAAAGACTTACGGTGCAAGCAATAACAGAAAAGTCCAAAGAAATAGCTGTAGATGCACTTATGATACATCCGCTTGTCGGTTCCTTTTCATTAGCAAAGAAATTGGTTGATGAATACACAAAGGCATTTGAAAATTACCTTGGAGAATGGAAATAGATAAAGAATGGAGGCATTTTTTATATTATGTATGACATTTTAGCTATAGGACGTCTGACAGGCTGCGATATCATATTCGCCGGACTTAAGCAAATGCCGAAATCAGGGGAGGAAGAATTCTGCGAGAAATTCTTTATTAAAGCAGGTGGTTCGGCTAATGTGGCTGTGGCTTTTGCCAAACTTGGTGTTAATACAGGATTCCTGACTGAAATAGGAAAAGATCTGCTGGGTGAATTAGTATACCGCATTATCATTGAAGCAGGGGTAAAAGAAAATGAGATCATGCGTCCTGAAGGGTTCCAAACCTGTGTTTCAGCTGTACTTTCAATAGGTAAGGAAAGAGGATTTGCTACTTTTGCTGATTCTACAAGGTCTAGTCTTACGGATGAGTGGATTGCTAAAAGGATCAAAACAGCCCCGTATATATATACCGACATCGTACATTGCATGGAATCGTCTGTAAGTGAAATTGCAAAGGAAAACGGTGTTAAACTAATTATAGATACTGTCTGGAATACTGAAATGAAAATAGATAAAATCAAGCACATAATAAAGGAAACAGAAATATTTACTGCAAACGAAGTAGAAGCATCTATTATTACCGGTGAGGATGATCCTGTCAAATCACTTTCCATATTATCAAAATATGCAAAAAACGTGGTTATCAAGCTTGGACCTTTAGGATGCATTGCCTCCAGCGAAGGAAATTTCATATCTCTTAAGGCGGTAGATAAATTTATACCTGTTGATACCACTGGAGCCGGGGATTTGTTCGTGGCAGGAATGACTTGTGGGTATATCAAGGGCTGGGCCTTTGAAAAATGTCTTCGATTTGCTAATGTTACCGGAGGACTGGCTGTTACTTTCTACGGCGGTATGGATGATATATTCAATTATGAAAATGTAATGTCGCATTTTGGAGAATAGTTAATGTTAAAACTGGTAGCAATAGATTTAGATGGTACCTTGCTAAATTCCGACAAGCAAATATCTAATAGGAACAGGGAAGCAATCGTAGAGGCACAAAAGCACGGTATAATAGTCGCTATAAGTTCCGGACGGTTTTTGGGAACTGCGGTTGTTTACGCGAAAGAATGTGGTGTAAGATATGTTATTGCATGTAATGGTGCCCTGGTATATGATTTGCATGCTGGAAAGTGCTTGTATGAAAATCTACTTAATGCCTCCAGGACTATGGAAATAGTTGAGTTCCTTGATAGGGCTAATATATCGTATAATGTATTTACTAACGAAAAACTATATATAAAACAGAGTCAGCTTGGTAATAATTATTACGTTTTGAATAACTCAAGAGTCCCTGAGAGGCTCAGGGTAAATTATAACGTTTTTGACAAGTTGGCGAGTGTTCTTGACAAAGTTAGTGTTACGAAGATTGAAGTCTATTCACAGGATGTTGAGTATGTAAAAAAAGTAAAAGAGCTCGCTGGTACGTTGCTATATGAAGTTGATATAACAAGTTCAGGGGCAGACAATTTTGATATCGTCGCAAAGGGGGTGAATAAAGGCTGCGCATTGAAATTCCTTGCAAGTAGTTTAAATATATCAAGGGAAGAAATTGCCGCTATCGGAGATAACGAAAATGACTGTTCAATGATTAATTATGCAGGATTCGGCATAGCTATGTCCAATGGAACTTCAGAAATTAAAAACGTGGCAGATATTATAACTGCTTCGAACGATGAAGATGGAGTTGCACAGATATTGGGTAATTGCATATTACCGAATTTTGACTGGAAAAGTTTTTGCACAAATAATAGATAAGTACCCGAAATGCTTTGTGACGGGTATGACACTGCGAAGTGCAAAAGATTGGTCTATAAAACATATAAGCATATACTTAGTGTATAAGCATAAACAAATGCCCCTTTTGCATCCGGAAGCTGTGTTAAACGCTCCAAACTTAAGGGGCATTTATCTGTTTCTATACTGTTCCTAACGGTGCCTGCAGCAGGGATGAAAACCATTTCATTTTGAGATATAATAAGCAATAAAAGAAAAGTGCAAATAAAAACAAAAAGAGGGATAGCAAATGAGTACAGCAGTACCTGACAGGAAACAAGCATTTGAGTTGTTGACGAAATACAATAAAAATGAAAGTCTCATCAAGCATGCATTGGCGGTTGAGGCTGTCATGCTGCATTTTGCAGCGATTTTGAATGAGCCGGACAGGGAAAAATGGGGGATTATCGGGCTGGTGCATGACATTGATTATGAAATGTATCCGGTACAGCATTGTATAAAGGCGAGAGAGATCCTTGAGGAAAATAACTGGCCTGAGGAATATATACGTGCTGTCGTAAGCCATGGCTGGGGGCTTTGCTGTGATGTCGAACCGATTGAACGGATGGAAAAAGTGCTGTTCACGATTGATGAGCTTACCGGCCTGATAACGGCTGCAGCTCTGATGAGGCCGAACAAAAGCATTCTTGACATGGAACTGAAGTCTGTTAGGAAGAAGTGGAAGCAAAAGAGCTTTGCAGCCGGCGTGAACAGGGAGGTTATTGAAAAAGGGGCGCAGATGCTCGGTATGGAGCTGGATTATATTATAGAAGAGACCATCAAGGGTATGCAGAAGGCTGCCGAGGCCATAGGCCTGAAAGGCATTGAAGGGGATACATGATGAAAGGTGGCTGTATGCGGTTATTTATAGCAATCAACTTTAGTGATGAAGTTAAAAATGCATTGAAAAAATCCATCGTTGAGCTGAAAAAGCAAGCTGCTTCGGGTAATTTCACAGAGGTTGAAAATCTGCACGCTACGCTGGTTTTTATCGGCGAAACGAATAGGGTATCCGTAATCAAAGAAGCGATTGATTCGGCTGCGCCGGAAAGCTTTATGCTTCGGGTAGGAGGCATGGGCAGATTTGCCCGAAGCGGAGGCGATATTTATTGGGTCGGCATTGAGAGGAACCCGACGCTTGCCGAACTGGCGAATAAGCTTTCCTCCGCCTTGCGTTCTGCCGGGTTCAATATCGATAACCGGGAATACAAACCACATATTACAATTGGACGCGAGGTGATGGCAGACAGGATTGTCGAGTTCGACGCTCCGACCGTGTCGATGACGGTCAACCGCATTTCTCTTATGAAATCCGAAAGGATCAACGGCCGCCTGACCTATACGGAAATATACGGGAGGCAGCTATGAACAATGAGTGAAAGGGAACAGTATAAATAGGACAGACTATATGCTATACCTGCTTAAATCGGGGTATAAAAAAGATGAAAGGAGGCGGACAGGTTGATCAACAGGAAACAGATCAATATCGAACAGGCCAAATATGCCGTCAAATCCGGCGAATTCGACAAGGATGTCATTGCATCGAAAAACAAGGTGATACTGGTTTTGACCCAGGACTGGTGTTCGCAGTGGAGAAGCATGAAAGGCTGGATCTATGATATGGAGACGGCCGAGGATATCGATATATACGAGTTTGAATATAATAAGACCGATTATTTCGACGAATTCTTAAGTTTCAAGGAAAGTCACTGGAAAAACGATCAAGTTCCCTATTTAAGGTTTTACCGGGATGGAGCTTTTATTCGGGACACAAATTACATCAGCCGCTCCACATTCACCGAGATACTCGGGTTGGAAGACTGATACCTCTGAGCCGCATAAACGGGGCAAACAGAAAAAAGGCAAGAGCGCTGAACAGGCTTGTCCCGGCACAGCGCAAGTCGTGAGAAAAGGCCGGAGAGGCGGCCCGTTAATAATTGTCTTTAAACAGCTTTTTTAATGTGTTGACATCGTTGTTTACTCTCAGGGTTTGTACGGCAGGGCCTTCGACAATATCGCCCTCGTAGCTGAACCGTGAGCCATGACATGGGCAATCCCAGGTTTTCTCGGCATTATTCCATGTTAATTCGCAGCCCATATGGGTGCAGGTGGTGTCAATTACGTGCAATGTGCCCTGTTTGTCCCTGTAGGCGCCGGCCCGTTTCCCGTTTGCCTCGATCACCTTGCCCTCGTCCGGCTTGATATCGACATCCTCAGGCGGCGTTTCTGTTTTGCCCTTTATCAGCTCTTTTGCAACATTCAGATTTTCAACGACAAAGCTCTTGGCCGATTCTGCGGCACTATGCCGTGACGGGCTGTAAACATCCTCCCAGGGGCTTTTTCTGTCAATGATCAGATCACGCAGCAGCATGGCGGAAGCAATACTGTTTGTCATTCCCCATTTGCCGTAGCCGGTCGCAACATATAGATTGGAAGTCCGGGATGTGAAATAGCCTGCATACGGCAGGTCGTCATGTGTCATGCAGTCCTGCGCAGACCAGCGGAAGGGTATGTCTTCGACGGTATAGTTTTGGTGTGCATAATCGATCAACGCTTCATAATGCTTCACCGTATCCTTGCTCTGGCCTGTCTTATGATGCTCACCGCCGACCAGCAGCAATTCGCCGTCTTCAGATTTCACACTCCGCAGCGACCTGCCTGGTTCCTCCGCAGTGATATACATTCCACCGGGATATTCCTCCTTCACCCTGGCGGCGATGATATATGAACGTTCCGTATATAATCTGGCAAAATAGAAGCCCTGCTTGTTGTAACAAGGATAATGGGAGGCGATGATGACTTTATCAGCGGTGACCTTATAGCCCTTATTGGTTATCAGCACAAATCTGCCATTCTCTTCAATGTTGACGACCCTGCTCTGTTCAAATATGCGGCTTCCGCTGCCGGCTACGATTTCAGCAAGAGGCAGCAGAAATTTTCTCGGGTGGAACTGGGCCTGATGATCGAAACGCACAGCTGCCTTAATTTTAAACGGAAGAGGGAGCTCTTCCATGTAGGCCGCCTTGATTCCTAGAGCGGATGCGGTCTTTACCTCATCGCTGATCTTGTCGATGTATCCGTCCCGCAGAGTAAAGTCATAGGCCGACTGCGCCATGTAATCGCAGTTAATGTTGTTTTCGTTTGCTATCCTGTCGATCATCCTGATGGCGGTCTCATTGGCATCGGCATATTGCCGGGCCAATTCCTCACCTTTTTGCTTTTTGATCTTGCTGTATATTAAACCGTGCTGTGAAGTGATTTTTGCGGTAGTGTGACCTGTAGTGCCCTGGATGATGCGGTCGGCCTCGATGACAACAGACCCGACGCCTTCCCTGGCAAGCAGGTATGCGGTTGTAACTCCGACCATTCCGCCGCCGATAATAGCAATGTCGGTTTTTATGTCCTCATTTAGCGCCGGGTAGTCCGTAGCAGGCGTAGAAGCCATCCAAAAAGATTGGGGCGGTTTTGTCAAATATTGCTTTGTATCGTGATTCATAAGGTATTCCTCTCCTCTTCAAACGTATCGGATAACCGTTTGCCGAACTGCTCTGCAGGCCGATTGTTCCGGAAGCTCCTTGGCCCGCAGGCGGTAGCGTTCAATGAAAAGTTGGCAGATTATCCAGATTGTCTCTTTCTGTTCCGTTCGGATCACTTCTTAAGTATTCTCTCCCATTTTTTGCACGTCCTACATTTACGCCGTTGATCAGACCGTCCCTTGCCATTGTGATGGCTTCCCTGACGGAATACACGTTTCCGTTTTCAAGCATGACGTCGGTGATGTCTCCGTCACTATTTTTTCTTACTTTTGTAATTGAAGTTGTTTCCATAGTTCATCCCTCCGGTTATTATTGTTCTGGGAATGATGTTTTTTTATTCTTATTTTTTTCGGAATATTGCATAGCATAAATAGATGAATTGCTTGATAGCTAAATGAATGTTTTCATTGTAAACAAAGGAGATAATATGAAAAGCAGGAACAATGGCAGAAAAAAAGAGCCTTCTGTGGCACCGGGGCTCAATGACAGGAAGTTCGGGGAGAAAGCATCCGGGGAGGACGTAAAATCAGGTAAAAGTACGAAGGTGACAAGGGTTTACCTGGATGAGAACGACCCGAGCTGACAATATTCTTGATAGCTTGTGTGACAACGTTATTATTGTCTTGCCGGAGACGCGGCAACATGCAAAGGTGCGGTGCAATGCAGTTCTTGGGCAGGCAAAGGGTGGCAGAGGGGCAGGTATGGCGGCAGGCAGGCGTTCAGACGAATGCATCTCGATATTGTAACGAATGATGTTCTCTTGACATAAGTTGTTAATGGATAACAAGAGGAATAGAGGTGCGTAGATGGACGAATTGATCAAAGAGGTTGACGAACAATCTGTCAGCAGACGGCAGGCGGTTACGGATATGCTCGAATCCATCGCAATGGAGGAAAAGGCGATATCAAATATTCTTGAGGCGCAAGCGAAAAAGATACGCGAAACGGTCGATGCCTGTAAACCGGGGATAAAGGATATGATCCACATCGACGAAGCGGTATGCGAATGCATTAAAAGCGTGATCAAGCTGCAAATGCTTCTTCAGTTCAGACTGGAGGAGGTTAAAGCAATGATGGATGACAGCGACTACTGCTAATCATTGAAAACCTGAGGGGTGAAGCAAATGATTCTTACAGACAGCGACGAAAGCTCCGTAGGAAGGGCTAAAGCTGCAGAAGGCTTGAAGGATGCGGTACAGTCCGCTCAACATGCCGCCGTTGAATTACTTGGCGTACTGAAGAACAAGGGTGGGACGGCTTCTGATGATATGGAAGGAAGTGCCCGTTCCACCAGGCTTGAAGGCGCGTTTCACAGCACATGCAGGAATACGGCCAATCTGATTATATTGCTTGAGCAGATGGAGGACTTAATTAACGAAATGGATTAAGGTTATATTGAGCGTGTAAACAGCTCCGATACATCCCGGGCCACCCTCTTCCAGTTGAATGTTTCTTCAGTGAGCCGCCGGCCGTTTTTGCCGAGCTCGCCGGCCAGTTCCGGATGGTCCAGCAGTTGGCGGATCAGGCATGCAAAAGCTTGCGGGTTATGATAGTCCTCGATGACAAAGCCATTTTTATGATTTCTCACGATCTCCGCGTTGCCGCCCCTGTTTGTTGTAATGATGGGAAGCCCGGCCGCCATCGCTTCATATTGTACCCTGGCAAGCGGCTCATTCCATTGGGACGGACACACAAATATATCGCCAAGACAGTAATGCGTATAGATTTCCGAAGGGGGAAGAAAACCTGTAAAAAGAACGGAACCCGTCATTTCCTCCGCAAGCTGCCTGAGGGAACCTGTATACTCGTCTTCTTCGTTATCACCGAACCACTTGCTGCCGATAATGACCAGGACGGCGTCAGGATGGGAACGGAGAACCTCCTTCATGGCACTTAGCAGAATGTGAACCCCCTTTTTCACGCTTAATCTCCCGACATATAATATGATTTTGCGGTTTTTGAGCCGGTATTTCTCTTTTAGTCGTGTCTTTTCCAAAAGGCCCTCCTCCCGCCAAACCGGCTTGAACCGACTGGTATCGGCACCGGAATATACTGTATGGAGCTTGCTTTTTGCATCCGGGTAGAGCTTTTCGACACTGCCTGCAATAAACCGGCTTATTGTACTGATGAATTCAACGCGACGGATGCACGCCGCCGCTTCCTGCTTCGTTATTTTATCCGGAAGGAACATTTCATTATGGAGGCTCAGGCTTAATTTCTGTGACGGCAAAGCTTCGCCGATACGGAGAACCCATAAGGGACGGTTAAAAACATGAATGAGGTCACAGCCATTGGAAACGCTCTTCATTACATGACGTATGTATTGGCCCTTTTTTTCTGCCGGAAAACGGACATATCTCACGTTCCCTGCGATTTCTTCCTCCGGCAGCGCAGGGTGGGCACAGCTGTATACGGTTACGTCATGCTCGTTGGACAGGTAGGGGAGTATTCCTTCGATATATAGCTGAATTGCTCCTCCGGCGAGCGGCGGTATGGGGAGTTTTTCGGTACACAGCAGTGCGATTTTCACGCTGGAACACCTCTATTACCAATCAGCGTTTATCCTTCATACTATGAGAGGTCGCTGAGAACGGGAACAAATGACCACTCCCGGCTTGCCGCTTTATTTTGACTCGGATGTTCAGCACCGTGATACATATCGCCTGTTTGTATTCAGTCAATCCGCAGCATGGCTTTCATATCGGCAAGAGTATGACTGGCGGAGAAAATGCCCATTCTGTTGCTGCAAATGATATCAAATACGGCCAGTTTGAAATAATGCAGCTTCTCTTCATCCAGCATTTTCAGAAAATCCTCCAGCATTTCAGAGCCGCCGTGCTTTTCTTTCGGTATAAAATAGCTGGCGCCGTATAAGGAAAGGGCATCTTTCATTTCAGCTTTCTGCCATGTGCCATTCGGAATATGGGCAATGATCTGGTGGGCCTGAGTGCTTTTGCTTCCGAACAATCCTCCCAGAGGCGAAGGGCTTGCGGTGGAGGAAGCTTTGGAATACCTGTATTCGATACCCAGGGCCCGGATATCCTGGAGAAATTTAAGGGCATAGGCTTCTCGCCGCGGGTTGGGGAGGCTCAGAAGCGTACTGTTCAGTTCAATGATTATGTCACTGTCTCCGATCAATCTTGAAAGCACATCATAGCTTTGCTCTTTTTGCTTCTCACTCGATACGTTTTCTTCAAGCGAAAGAGTAAACCGTGGTGTATTCAAAGAGCTCCAAGTCTTGTTTTCCTTGATCCTTATCCTACCTGCCATTGTAAAAATCCTCCATTCCACGGATGCACAGTATTGGACCTGTTCCTGATAAATATTTTATCATAAAAGCAGGATGGTTCGCATTGATTTGATACAATATGTGGGGCAGCAGGAATAAAAACAAGCTGTACAATTAAATGAAATTGGATAACTTCATAATTCACTTATTTTCTAAAAAAATGTATCTTACCACAAACCCATATTTTATTCTTTTTGAAACTATATAAGGATATGCTTAGGAAAATCACACTAGAAACGAATCATAATCATATTATAGGTAATATCCCGTTCGAATATGCTGGGGGGTGTCATTAAACCTATGTTACCTATGGAAAACTTTTATTTTATTGTCCACTAACCAGTCGTCATCTGTTCTCGATCTCGACTGAAGCCCTAAGAGACAGAACGATACCAGACATAGATTTGCATTATCATGTGAAGTATTGGGGAGAAAAAGGTGCGTCTGATGGAATGATTACCGATGCAAAAGGAAATATTTATGTTGGAGACTATGAAAACAACAGTATTCGAAGAATATTGCCAAATGGCACAATGAAAACCATTGCACATGATCCAAGAATTTTGTGGCCAGATACTTTTTCAATTAGTCCGGATCAATACTTATATGTCATTGTGAACCAATTACAACGGCAGGCTAGATTTCATTATGGAAAAGATCTACGACAAAAACCTTATAGTTTACTACGTATGAAAATTGGCGAATTACCTGCTCCTACCTTTTCATAACAAAAAATAAAAAGGAAAAGGTGGTTGAAAAAGAAAAAACACTATGAAGACAAGACTATTAGTCATAAGGCTTAAATTGAAACCAGTATATAATTGATTTTGCGTAAAAGCATAAAGTTAATCCGGACAGTGAAACCCAATTCATAAACTATGTTTTTAGTTCTAGAACTGGGTTTCTTTAGCTACAACTTATGAACAATTTGGTTTCGTACGGCTTGGAATATACTCTAACAACTTCCATGTTATTACTGCTGTATATTTAAAACAGTATCTGATGCCTGCATGTCAACTTTTATTTGTTCCTGTGGGTTTTGAGGGTGAAAATAACCTTTTTTCGTCATATAAGCAGCAACTCTTTCATGCGTCTTTATAGCGATATCAAGGTGTCTGCGAAGTACCTCCCTAACTTCCGGGGTCGCTGTTTCAGAAATTGCTACAGCATAATTTCT
>JAEZMC010000033.1 GCA_023435805.1 Bacillota bacterium
AAAGCTGTCGCACGGCAGGTGATGTTTACTCTTTGCTATGAGGATGTATAAAGAATTTTAACCAGACACGGAAATATCGTCCAAAGCTTGGACGTAACATTGCTGGCTCAATTTTTTTACATGTTCCGGGGTGTTCAATTTGTAGGAGGAAATGACAGAGGGGATATTGAAATCCTATCCCCTCCTGAAAAACATGAACTGTATATGGAGTATACCTTAATCCTCAAGCAGCGCCCATGCGCGGTTCAATATTCTCTTGGTGTTGGCAATAACCAGGTCGGGAGCCTCATCCATCCAGGGTTTGACTTCAAAGGACAGAACCATTGGATCTTGAGCATGGAACATATTTTCATCCTTCAGGCATTTTAAAAAGTCAACCAACTCTGCAACCGTATTGACGGAGTTCGGGAAGTTGAAGCGCGGATGTGTATCTCCGTAAGCTTCCATCGAGGGATCGCCGATGACAGCGCTGCCGAAATGCAGATGGGTGATGTACGGTTTGAGGGTCTGTATGACGAAACGGCTGGTTTCATACGTCTGCGGAATGTGCGACAGATCGATCAGAAGCCCGAAATTGTTAAAGCACTCACGCATCTCTGCCGCAAACCGTGCAGCATAAGGCGCAGGGCCGATAAGAGACTTCTTGTCCAGATCAAAGTCAAATACCTCGACTTCAACCGTCATGCCTTTTGATTTAGCGTAGGAACATAGAGCTTTGGTTGTCTTCAGCAGCTGCTGGTATGCCTGTTCTTTGCTTTCAACTTCATACTTTCCGGCCAAAAACGCGATGCCCTTTGCTCCCAGGTATTCAGCCTCATCAATAGCTTCCATCAGGGTAGCCTGCGCTTTTAAACGATTTTCTTCATTCAGATCGTTCGGATTCAATCCCGTTGTGAGCAATCTTGGCTGTGCACCGTAGCAAACGGTAACGCCGGCCTCGGACAACATTTTCCGTACCTGGCTTCGAACATCCGGCGACTTGACCCAGGTTACTTCCACTGCATCAAAATAGTCGTCTGCAAGTATTTTTTGCAGCGTTTCGGCGATAGGTCCCTCTCCCTTCATCGTCTGCGGATATGACATGAAATGGATGGTTCCGATCTTAAAATATTTGTGCATCGATTCCTTCATGATGTTCCCTCCTTAGATTGATAAGTTTTCATATTGCATAATACCGCTACATATCATGTCTCATCAATATATATAAATGATGACTGATCAGGCCTGTGGAATTCACAATTCCGGAAGAACCATCCCGTTTCAGAAGCAAAACGCTCAAAAAAGCGCTGCTCGGAGCTTTCATGACAAATCATCTCAATTCCGACGACTATCGGTCTATTTTCACTTTGCAGATGCTCATAGAATGCACGGGCGGTATCATGAGAGTAGACACTGCCCTTTACGCCGAATAAAGGGTGTTTGTCGCCGTATAGGCTTGAATTCCTGTCCAGTACGCAATTGGCCAGATGGACGTGGGTACAATGTTTTTTTGCCATTTCCCATGAAGCATAAAGATCCTCATTGAGCTGGGCGATATGACTCATATCAAAAACAAGGCTGATATTCGGCACATCCGTGCATATATCGTCAATAAAGGAAACTGCCATATCGGTATGACCGATCAAGTGATGGTATTCAACATTACGGTCACCGGGCTCCAGCAAGATCTGGATGTCGTTTACCTGTTGATGCAGCTTGCAAATTGAATCCTTCAAATACTTCAGGCACTCTTTATCCTGTACTTCGTTTTCAGGTCTTTTTCCGCTATTGATCAGAACCGATTGCGCGCCCGCCTGCCGGGCAAACCGAAAGCATTCGGACAGCAGGTTGATCGCTTTCTTTCTGTCGTCTGCGATAGGGGTACATAAATTAAGGCCTTGTTCTTTCTGAAGAGCTGCAGCTAAAAAAACGCTTTTATACTTGCCCAAAAGGCTACGAATCTGGTCGGCACGACAATTTCCACAATAGTACTCGACCATTGAAAAATCATACGGTTCGATCGATTCAACCGCACTTTTCAGTGCCTCGAAACCGGTCTTCGAACTAGGGAAGGCAGACGTTAAAACAAATGATTTGTGAATAGACATATCAATACCCCGTAGCGTGATCGTTTTTAATGCAATTGTGAGTTAGTCAATCTCTACCTGCGTATCCCTCATCAGTTTCAGGTGCTGATCCAGCATGTTGAGGGCCGCTGACTTGTCTCTTGCCTGGATTGATTCGACCATCAACTCGTGCTGTTTCCAGGATAGCAGGACGATCGATTTGCCTTCATTGTTGCTGTATATCCGCTGTCTTGCTATTAGCAGGGTGTTTTCAATTTCAGTAATGTATTTGATCAGCCTGTTGGAACGGGATACCTGTGCAATGCTTACGTGAAATTTCACGTCATATTCGTTGTGAAGCATGGCAATTTCCTTGCTGTTGTCTGAATTAGGGTCACGAAGGATCGCATTGCATTTCTGATTAAAATCGCTGATGATTCCTTTAAAATGCTCTATATCCTCATCGACAGCCAGATCGATGCATTTATTAAAAGAAATGGATTCCAGGGCGGCTCGTATTTCCACCAGATCCAGAAGCTCCGACTTTGTAATGTTGACACAATACAGGCCTTTTCTTTTTATATTGACTACAAATCCGTTCTGTACGAGCTGGTTAACAGCCTCCCTTACAGGAGTCCTGCTCATGCCGATTTTCTCAGCGATTAAATCTTCTCTGATCCGTTCTCCGGGCTTTATTTCCGAGGATAGGATCATATTTAAAATAGAGGTATACGCATAGTCGGCCAGAACAAAATTGTTCATATAAATCATACACTTCCTTAAATTATTTCTTATTTAAAATAGCACAAAGGCACAGCAATGTAAAGAATTAAGGTCAAGCTTTTATATATTATAAATTATAATTCTTATACTAGTTTACCATGTGAAGTCCGATTTATCAATCTATAAATTTAATTCCTTAAAACCCTATGAATTAGCGCTATTACGGGGAGTGATCCCATTAAATGGTCCACAAAAGATACATAATTTTATTAATTATAAATTATAATTTAATTGACTTTTGGAAATATTGTACTTATAATTAAATCATACTGCGAAATCTTCAAGATTCCACTAAAGTTGGGAAGGGGAATACAATGACTAGACAAAATGTAATTCCGCACAAAAGCAGGGGTCGTTTGGTTGAATACTGGAATTCGAGTAAATATGCCTTACTGTTTTTGGCTCCGTGGATAATTGGATTGATCGTATTTTCCATTTATCCGATCCTTCGTTCCTTATATCTTTCATTCACCGATTTCAATCTTTTTCAGGCACCCAATCTAATTGGAATGGAGAATTACATAGCTCTTTTCAATGATCCGCGTTTTATACAA
Source organism: Bacillota bacterium (assembly GCA_023435805.1). Classification (GTDB taxonomy): domain Bacteria; phylum Bacillota; class Clostridia; order Acetivibrionales; family DTU013; genus JAEZMC01. The sequence goes on from JAEZMC010000033.1 coordinate 3,383, forward strand.
TCTTGCAAGGTAACCAGCATATATGTATTTGTTGGTGTTCCTCTTCAGCTTGCTTTTGCTTTGATACTGGCATTGGCTTTAAACAGGGGAATACACGGGTTAAAGTATTTCAGGGCAATTTATTATCTTCCAGCTCTTCTCGGCGGAAGCGTAGCGATTTCGGTTTTGTGGAGACAGGTATTCGGTATGCAGGGTATCATTAACCAGTTTCTTGGATTTCTGGGTCTGCCGGATGCGGTAACAACAATCAGTTGGATATCCAATCCCAAGTATGCACTAATTACACTCATCATACTAAGAGTCTGGCAATTTGGTTCCCCCATGATCATCTTTATTGCGGGTCTGAAACAAATTCCCCTTGAGTTATACGAATCGGCGTCCATTGATGGTGCAAATACCTTGAGGAAATTTGCTCACATAACGCTGCCTATGCTTTCTCCCATCATATTATTCAATTTGATCATGCAAATTATTTCGGCTTTTCAAGCCTTCACACCGGCCTATATTATAGGCGGCGTCAATGGCGGAGCTTTGGATAGCCTGTTATTCTATACACTTTACCTTTATACGATCGGTTTTAATTACTTCAAGATGGGATATGCTTCAGCAATGGCTTGGATATTAATGGTGGCAATATCCTTATTAACAATACTTATCTTCAGGTTTACAAAAAATACTGTTCATTATGAATCTTAGGAGGATAATGGTATGTCTGGATCTGTAAAACGATTGAGCAAAAGCAGCGGTCAAAAAATATACAAGCTGTTCACTACTATTATTATGGCGTTGGGCGCGGTGATAATGCTTTATCCTCTGGTTTGGATGTTGGTAAGCTCTTTCAAACCTGAAGCCTTGATATTCAAAGATAAATCCCTTATTATAACGGAGTTTACTCTGGAGAATTACATCCGTGGGCTAAAAGGCGTTGCAGGAACAAGTTTCTTTGATTATATGATTAATTCATTGAAAGTTGTCATACCGGTAGTGATCGGGAATCTGATATCCTGCTCCTTCGTAGGTTATGCCGTTTCCAGGCTGTCATTCCCGTTTAAGAAGTTTGTATTCCCGGTGATTCTGCTGACCATGATGCTTCCGATCCATGCAACACTTATTCCGCGATACTTGATGTTCCAGAACCTGAAATGGATCGATACATATCTCCCGTTGACAGTACCGAGCTTTTTCGCCATACAGGGTTTCTTCTGCTATCTGTTTATTCAGTTTATGCGGGGCATCCCGAAGGATCTGGATCAGGCCGCTACGGTTGATGGGTGCGGGCCGATAACGATATTTTTCAGAATCATCATGCCTTTGTCGGTGCCGGTATTTATCACAGCCGCCATATTCTCATTCATATGGACATTTGACGACTTTTTCTCACAGCTTATTTATATCAACAATCCTACCAAATTTACCGTAGCCCTTTCACTGCGGCAATATACGGAAGCGTTTGAGCTATCGGCTTTTGGTGTTTTGTTTGCTATGTCCACCCTGTCTCTGATACCGATTTTCATATTCTTTATCAGCTGCCAGAAATACCTGGTTGAAGGTATTGCTACAACCGGTTTGAAGGGATAAAAAGATTTTGCCTTAGAAAATTATTCACAGAGAGAGGGGTTATTGTGATCAAAACTGTAATAATCGGTGCCGGCGGGATTGCGGAAAAGCACGCTGAAGCCGTTAACCGTCTGCCCAATGCGAGCGTGGCTGGTGTCTTTGATGTGAAAGCTGAGAACGCAATGAAAATAGCGAATATCTGCAATTCCAAAGTCATTTCCAGGCTGGAAGACGTTCTCGATGAAGTGCAGATGGTGCATCTTCTGACTCCTCCCTCCAAAAGGCTGGAGTATGCGGAAATTGCCATGAAAGCTGGAAAGCACGTTCTTTGTGAAAAGCCAATCGCTGTTGATTTACAGGAGGCAAAAAAGCTATCGGAACTTGCAAAAGAAAATGGTGTCCTGTTTATGACCGCATTCAACATGCGCTTCAGATCAGGTTACCTGAAACTACAGGAGGACGTTCTTTCCGGAAGGCTTGGGGATATCATCAGCATCTGGAGCCACAGGATAGGGCCGGGTTGAGGTTTCAAAGCGCCTCTTGGCGATTCCTGGAGAACAGATCCCAAATTGGTATGCGGTATGACTATCGAATCTTTGTCCCATGATATAGATATGATCAGGGGGCTGGGGATCGAAATAACAAGTGTGTCTGCAAGGGTCAATGGAGTTAGACCCGAGATTCCCTCCTTCGACAACAATGCACAGGTTGTTCTGGGGTTGAATAATGGTGCGAGTGCAGTGATCAATGCAAGCTGGTCCTCCCATTTGCCGATGAGCTCAAGAGGTGTGATCGGAACAAAAGGCACAGCTGTGATCGCAGGTGCCGGCTTCTTTGACTTTATGGAACACAGGCTCAGGACTGAAGAGATGGAATATGAACAGGTTTCGCTGATCAACGATCCTTTTGACAGCAAATCCTATTATGAAGAAAACAAATATTTCATTGAATGCATAGAAAACGGCAGTACACCCTTTATTACTGCGGATAATGGAGTGGAGGCCTTGAAGGTTTCGCTGGCAATTTTGGAGTCAAGCAGGGAACAACGATTGATTCAACTGTGAGGTGAGCAATGTGATCAAGCTCTCATGTGCAACATTATCTTTCGAAGGTTTTGGCGAAACGGACTTCAGCAAGACTTTCGACCTGGCTCCCAGGATCGGCTATAAGAATATTGAATTCAATTGCTGGTATCCGTCCTCACTTTCTCCTGAAACAATACGATCGTTGAAGCGCAAATGCGAGCAACATGGGCTGAACCCCATTGCGATCCATTTGAACGGGGGTTTCGGGGGAGATCCGGTCAGGGATTTTTGCCATAAGGTGCAGGCTATGCAGGCGATTAAGGCTCTCGGAGGGAGAATGATCGTTTCCTCCGGATTCGAAAGGGGCGAGAACGGAGGGCTTACGGGTGTTATACAATCTTTGAAGAATTTGGTTCCTGTTGCAGAAGAAATGGATATAGTCATCAGCCTTGAAAACCATGTGCACAACAATATAGAAAATATCAATGATTACAGAAGCATTTTTGATGCAATTCAATCAAAGCATGTAGGCTTGTGTATCGATACCGGCCACTTTGATGCGGCAGGAGTCGATATGGATGCTTTAATAGAGGAATTTGCACCGCGGGTGAATCATTTGCATCTGAAAGAAAACAAGGGATTTGGTGAAAAAAGATTTACACGCTTTCAGGAAGGTACAACAGACAACTATTACATAATAGAGAAACTCATCTCAATCGGATACTCGGGATATATGACTATCGAGCTTTCTCCCGAAATTGGGGAAAAGGACAACAGGCCTTTTCAAATAGAAGATCTGCAGCTTCCATACAAAATGTTTTCGGCGTATGAAGCATTCTAATCCGTTTATTACCGGGCAAACAGTCCGGTTATAAAAATAAAATTATTAGGAGGAATAACATGAAAGTCAAAAGGTTGTTAAGCGGGATGTTGGTTCTGGTTATTTTACTCTCTGTTTTTGCTGGATGCGGTTCCGATTCCAAGGACCAGACGGAAACCACGGCAAATGCGGGGACCTCGGCAGGTGAGGCAGTAGCTACAACAAGCAATGATAAGCCCTATGAGCTTTCAGTATCATGGTGGGGCGGCGAAGCTAGACATGAAAAGACATTGAAAATGATCGATGCTTATAAGGCAAAATATCCCAATGTAACAGTCGTGAGCCAGTATGCAGCTTATACTGATTACTGGACAAAGCTGGCAACACAGGCAGCTAGCTCAAACCTTCCTGATGCTTTTCTTGTACAGCTCACTTATTTGGGCGAATATGCATCAAAAGGGCTCATGAGACCGCTTCAGGATCTGGTTGATGCAGGGAAGATCGATGTATCCAAATTTACCCCTGGAGCACTTTCCAGTTCATCCTTCAATGGCAAGCTTGTCGGTATTACCTTCGGCGATACCGGAAGCGTATTGGCATATAACAAAACGCTTATCGAAAGCGTAGGTTATGCTCTGCCGAAAGACCAGATGACCTACTCTGAAATGGCCGAGTACCTTAAGGGTCTGGCAAAATTACTTCCTCAAGGCACCTATGCGTCCGGTATGACGCAGCGTGCAGAATATGCGATTGAGAACTTTGCCAGGAATTTTGGCATGTATGGCGTTACGTCGGAAGATGGCAAGTCTCTCGGTTACACCAAGGAAGTACTGGCAAAATATCTAAGCTATTATCTGGATTTATATAATGCAGGTGTAAATGGTCCGATGGAAGTCATACAGGAAGACCGTACGAAGCAGTTTGCAGACTCTCTGGCTGGAAAGGGAAAAATAGCCATGTGGGGAACAAATGCGAACCAGCTGAAAATATTCCAGGCCTCCGTTGAGGATGACTTGGATATGGTCCGTTTCCCTGTAGCCGACGGTGCGACGAATAAGAACGTGGAAGCGGCAGTATGCTCCACCTGGGGAATTTCCGGAACAACAAAGAAGGTTGACGAAGCTGCGCAGTTCATCAATGAAATGGTTAACAACTGGGAGCTCCAGGAAATCTACAACATGGATATCGGTGTTCCCGGATCCACGGAAATTCAGGAAAAGCTCATCGGCAAATTGGATCTGACAAACAAGGTTGACATAGCGAAAAAGAAAGAAATCACCATCATGCAGGACATCCTCAACACTATTGAGCCTTTCAACGGAAGACCTTCCGGTTATGGAGCGATTGTTGACGATCTGTATAAGAAAATTGATGAAGTATTGTATGGTAACATGACAGTTGATCAGGCGGTAGATGCTCACTTTAAGGCTGCCGAGACCCTGCTCAAATAATAATGGCTTATTGGAAAATAGTATTCGCAGCGGAAGTATGGAAAGTCGAAGTCACAAAATCGTAAGAGCCGGTTTTTCAGGAAAAACCGGTATCCGGTAAATACATAAGAAACCTGGGGTTACCGGGGACCAAGTCTGCAAAAAGACTTACTCCCCGGTTGATCCAAATCATTAAGATGTGGATTTAGAAATCAGTTCATTTTTAAATAAATATATGCAGGCTAATAATTATTAGCAGGATAGGAGGCTAAATGAAAAGTTTCAAATCAGGAGGGCTTGGCAGAACAGTTATTATTGAACTTGAACGGGGTGAAAAGATTATTGAGGGCATCTGCGATGCTCTTAAGGCAGCCGGCATAGAGAACGCCATCGTAGGAAGTGCTGTTGGCTCCATTCAGAAGCTGAATTATCACTATCCGACAGATATGGGAACTGCAGCATCCGATGAATTTGTTACCATTGAACGCCCAATGGAGATCGGTGCGCTAACCGGATCTGTGTTTGGAGGTGCCGCGCATTTCCATATCGTTGCATCAGACTTCGAACGTGTCTATTCGGGGCATCTGGAATATGGCAGCGAAACCATGTATCTTCTTGAAATTATTATGGTGGAAGTAAATAATTGTCATCTTGAGAGACGCTCAACGCCTGAAAATGTAAAAAAGCTGTTTGAAATAAAATAACTTTCATTTTTCAATTAAAATATTACAAATCAGGAGGTACAACATGTACAGTATGTTGCCGGAATTCCCCAAGGTTAATTTAAACGGTGTCTGGAAATACAAAATTGACGAAAATAATGTAGGAAAAGAGCAGGGTTATTACAGGCAGGACGTCGATTTTTCCGCATGGAAAGATATGAAGATCCCGACAAATTGGTACCTTACCGAGGTAGGGGATTACTTTGGAGCAATATGGTTTGAAACCACCTTCAAAGTTCCGGCCAACTATCAGGGAAAGAGATTATTCCTTCGTTTTGCAGGAGTCGATTACTATGCGGACGTGTGGCTAAACGGACAGTTTTTAGGCTCTCATGAGGGGATGTTCAATCCGTTTGAATTTGATGTTACAGATATCGTGAAAATGGACGCCGAAAACATATTGGTAATTCGTGACGATGCGCCAAGGGCCAATGCCGAATACAAGCTTGCAATAGATTCGGAGAACCCGCTTTCCAAGGATTATAAAAGACATCAGGCTGTAGACATCGATCTTATAAAAGGGCATATGATTGATGCCATGCATCGCCCGGGCTCCATGACCAAATTCCGTGGCGACGGCAATAGTGGCGGTATCTGGGACGATGTTTCCCTGATAGCACGCGAGGATGTATATATAGAATATGTCAAGATTTTCACCCGTGTTGTAAAGAAGAAGGACTGGGCAGGCGACGGTATGGACAAATATGACGGAACCGGCCTTGTTACAGCTGACGTCAGAATCAACAACACCACTGGTAAAGTGATCTCAACAGACATCGGAATGACCATAAAGCCTTATAACTTTGAAGAAGCCTATGAGGGCAAACGGACCCGCAGCGTAGTGCTGCAGCCGGGTATGAACACCTTCAAGCTGACTTTGACTGTTCCGGATGCAAAGCTCTGGTGGACATGGGATCAAGGCAAGCCCAATATGTATACTGCTGCTTTCCATGTATGCAGTGACGTGCTCCATCAGAATTTTGGCATCAAGGAAGTGGAGCATGACGAGAAGACAGGCTGCTGGAGGCTCAATGGAAGAAAGATGTTCCTGCGTGGCATGAGATATATTTCAAGCAACTGGATGTCCGAGGCAAACGAAAAAATGTGGGTGGAAGATCTCCAGAAAATGCTTGACATGAATATCAACTCAATTCGTATAGGCAGCCATGTTGAAAAGGACGGTTTCTACACTCTGTGCGACGAGATGGGCTTTTTGGTATGGCAGGTATTCCCTCTGCACTATTGTGTAAGCGATTCCGACGATTTTATTGACCGCGCGAGCGAAATGATCCGTGAAATGGGAGAAATGCTGTATAACCATGCTTCCCTCGGAATGTGGTCCACGTTTAAGGAACCCGAAATTTACAACTTTACGGAAAGACCAAACAACTTTTTCCGTCTGTGTGAAGTCCTGAAAGAGTCCTTGGGAACAGTTGATCCGACCCGTTGGATCCATAAAGGGGATTATAGGGAAGGCGTCCAGAATTTCATGATTGGCTGCTGCCATGATGGCGATACTGATGTGAACAAGGTTACGTTCCAGCCCAATGTCGTCGAATTTGGTGCACAATCGATACCTTGTATGGAGACGCTCAAGACGTTTATCCCGGAAGACAAGATGTGGCCGCCGCACTGGGAAACATGGGAATACTGGGGTCTATTCTATGACCTGACGTTCAAATTCGCAAAGGTGGAATTGGGAAATTCAGTTGAAGAATTCATCAACAATACCCAGGAGTATGAGGCAAAGGTAGTCAAGGAACAAATCGAGGCCTGCCGTCAGAGAAAATATGCTCCTGTAGGCTCAATGTACCTGTATTACTGGTCCGATGCCTGTGCAATGATCGGTTCCGGACTGTTGGATTACTACCGCAGGCCATATAAGGTGTACGATTCGATGAAGGCAGTCTATACGCCTGTCCTTATCAGCCTTGAGTGGAGTGCAGATCCGTATATCATCGGCAGGGACAAGATTTATCACCCTTCCACTACTTTTATGGGCAAGGTCTGGATCACCAATGATTTGGGAGAGCTGAAGGACTGCAAGGTGGAATGGCAGATCGTCAACAAGGCAACAGGTACCGTAGCATGTGAAAACTCGTTTGTCTCCAATCTCGATCCGGATTCGGCACATGTCATTGACCACATTGTATGGAATATTCCAAAAGATGCATCCGGTGAGTATGTTGTAAAAATGAAAGTGATGGATAATAACGGCGCTGTGCTTTCGGACAATTATACCGATATCATCGTCAGATAGAGTCCGGAGGGAATATGATCATTCGGAATTCTTAATAGCGGTTCCGAAAACAATCCGCAAAGAAAGTGAGGTATGGCATGAGAGCATTAAGGAAGATGAAACCAGGGGCCGGGGCGGATTTTGTAGATACCCCCATACCTGTGATAGGTGAACATGATCTTTTGGTAAGAGTAAAGGCTGCTGCGATGTGCAAGTCGGATGTCGAAGTTTTTGAATGGACTCCGCTGGTGGCTTCTGCAAATTACGACCTTCCGTTCACGTTGGGTCATGAATTCTCAGGCGAGGTGGAAGCGGTAGGCAGACTGGTGAAAAACTTCAAGCCCGGAGACCGCGTAGCAGGCGAAACACATATCCCATGCGGTTACTGCCATGAATGCAGGACGGACAACCAGCACATCTGCACGAATCATATGGGCGTACTCGGAAGAAATGTCGACGGGTGCTTTGCGGAATATATCAGGCTGCCTGAGATATCAGCCATCAAGCTGGCGGACGATGCCGACTTTGTGCAGATGGCATTGCTGGAGCCTCTGGGTACGGCTCTGCATGCTTTGCAGAAAGCCGAGCCTAGTGGTAAGAGCATTGGCATACTGGGTGTTGGCACAATCGGACTAATGGCCTGTGAATTGGCCAAAATACTTGGTGCCACCAGGATAATCGCACTGGACGTAAATGAAAACAGACTTGCATACAGCTTGAAGGTTGGTGCGGATATTGCGGTTAACGGTATGAAGGAAGATTTTGTGAAAATCGCCTTGGAACAGACCGGTGGGCAGGGCTTGGATTGCATAGTGGATTTCACTGGGAATCTAAGAGTCATCAATCAGGCCATTGATGCCTTGGCGACAGCAGGTACGCTTGTTCACGTGGGCATGGTGGAAGGGGAGCTTGTAATTCCAAACTATATGTACCGCGTAGTGTACCGTGAGCTGAAGATCAAGGGCCTGTACGGCAGGCATATGTTCAAGACCTGGGAGCTGCTGATGAGCCTTGTGAACCATGGAAAAATCAATCTCAGCGCTTATGTCGGAGAGGTTTTGCCCATCACGGAATACCAGAAGGCGCTGGATCATTTCAATCATTTGAACGGACGCGCCGTACTGTTACCGTAAGGCATTGTCAAAGAACGAACGAAGGGGGAATGAGTATGAACAAGGCAGTATTTCCCAAAAGGGTGTCCATATTTGAAGTAGGACCGAGGGATGGGCTTCAGCCCGAGCCGGAGTTCATTCCAACTGAAAAGAAGATCGAACTGGTAAACCGGCTGACGGATGCCGGTTGTCAAAGAATAGAGGTAACATCGTTTGTACATCCCAAGTGGGTGCCGCAGATGGCGGATGCCAAAGCGGTAGTTGCCGGTATCAATCGGAAAGAGGGCGTTACATACAACGCCCTCATCCCGAACCTGAGAGGCCTTGAGCTGGCAATAGAACATGGGCTGACAGAGGTTGTCACCATTATGAGTACCAGCGAAAGCCATAATAAGAAAAATCTGAATATGAGCAGAGCGGAATCCTTGAAGGAAATCGAACGGATCAATAAAACAGCGAAAGAGAATGGTGTTAAGGTTCGTTCCTATATTGCCACGGTATTCGGCTGTCCAATGGAGGGAGCTATGGCTCCGGAGCTCGCGCTGGAAACGGCACTTGCGCTGGAAAGCTTCGGTTCATATGAAATATCGCTGGGTGACACAACGGGAATGGCAAATCCTATAACCGCATACGAAATACCTAAAATGATCAAGGAAAAGCTGACACGTGCGAGCCTCGCAGTTCACTATCATAAATTCAACGGGCTGGAATTTGCGAATAACCTTGCATCGCTGCAGGCAGGAATTACGATATTCGACAGTGCGGCAGGCGGCCTCGGTGGATGTCCGTATGCACCGGGAGCAAAGGGTAACTGCCAGACGGAGATATTAGTTGAAATGTTCCACAGAATGGGCATCGAAACGGGTATTGACCTGCCGAAAATCATAGAAGCAGGCCAATATGCACAGACACTTAGTACGCTGCTCCATCAAAAAAGCGGTTAAGGGGTTGATTAAATGAATGAAGCATTAAAAGCAATTAAATCAAAATATGTCTCAGGTGAAATAAAAAGTCAGAATCTTGAAACCGTAATTTTTACAGATGTGTACGGATCAGATGCGGCGAAGGTTAAAGAAGCATGCAACGATGCCGCCATTATTCGCTGCGAGGTCACTGAAGAAGCAACGGGCGTATCGCTTAAGCAGATCAAAAATACCAGGCTGGACAACTGCTCACTGGTTGGAGGAGAGAGGATCCTTTCGGGCATCGAGGGAAAAATCGGCGCGGCAGTCATTCCGTTCGGTATTGCTGGTCCTGTACAAATCAACGGACAATATGTAAAGGAAAAGGTGTACATCCCACTGGCCACCAACGAAGCGGCACTGGTAGCCGGAGTACAACGCGGAATCAAGGCTATTAACATGTCCGGCGGTTTGAACACATTGGTACACTTTGACGGAATGTCAAGAGCGCCTTTGATCGAAGCGCCCGATATCACAAAAGCTCATGAATTCTGCGTCCGCATCCGGACGGATATGGAGCTGTTTGCACAACTGGGTAAAATATCAAAGGATCCGTTTGTGAGGCTGGAAAATATAGATCCATACCAGTTAGGTACCAAGGTATTCCTGCGTATGACCTTCAAGACCGGTGACGCGATGGGTATGAACGGCGTAACAAAGGCTTCTGCCGACATTACGCGTGGAATTCTGTCCATGATGCCTGATTGGAAGCTGATTACTATCAGCAGCAATCTCTGCTGCGATAAGAAGTCTTCTCACATCAACGTATTGAACGGACGCGGAAAATCAGTCGAGACAGAGGTTTTCATACCGGACGAGGTACTCAAAGCAGTATTCAAGAAGGGTGTGAACCCAAGAAGCGTAGAAAAGACGGTATTCCACAAATGCTACCTGGGATCCTGCTTCAGCGGTACCATAGCAGGCTTCAACGTAAATGCCGCGAATGCTGTAGCTGCGTTTTATGCAGCCACCGGACAGGACCTTGCTCATGTCATTTCGTCTTCCAGCTGCTTTGTGCAGGCTGATGCGAAAGAAGACGGAGTGCACTTCATGGTCAGCCTGCCTTGTATGGAGCTTGCAACCATCGGAGGCGGCACGATGTTCGGGACGGCAAAAGAGGCGCTCAACCTCATTGGCTGCGGAGGATTTGGCACCAGCGTGGATGATAATACAAATGTACTGCGTCTGGCTGAAATTGCGGCAACAGCCGTGACGGCTCTCGATTTGAATACTGCCTGTGCACAGGCGGCAGGCTATGAAATGGCCGATTCCCATGTGAAGCTCGCACGTGGTGAAGAGGATAAGTAAAAACTTGCAGAGCCTTGACAGAAGTATAAAATCGGGAAGGAGAAAGATATGAAAATAGTGGTTTTAGACGGGTTCACACTTAACCCGGGAGACCTGAACTGGAAAGGTCTTGAAGCGCTCGGAGAATTAACAGTGTATGACCGTACGCCAGCCGAACAAATTTCGGAAAGAATAGGTGATGCGGAAATCATTTTCACAAATAAGACTCCTCTTTCAAGGGAGACATTCATCAAGCATCCGAACATCAAATATGTCGGGGTCCTTGCAACCGGTTACAATGTCGTAGATACGCAAGCTGCCAAGGAGTCCGGCGTTATCGTGACGAACATACCCACCTATGGGACGACGGCTGTAGCGCAGTTTACCTTTGCGCTTCTGCTTGAAATCTGCCACCATGTATGGGAGCATTCTGAATCGGTGAAAAAGGGTGAATGGACCAAGTGTCCCGATTTCTGCTTCTGGAATTATCCCCTAATGGAGCTTGCCGGAAAAACCATGGGTATCATCGGCTTTGGAAGGATAGGACGTTCGGTGGCAGCGATTGCACAGGCCATGGGGATGAAAGTGCTGGCATATGACAGCTACAAGGATGCTTCTGCGGAGAATGAAAATATCCGTTATGCGGAATTTGATGAGCTTCTTGCAAAATCGGATATCATCAGCCTGCATTGCCCGTTGTTCGACAGCACAAAGGGAATTATAAATAAGGAAAACATCGGAAAAATGAAGGATGGCGTTATCCTTATCAATACCTCCAGAGGCCCTTTGATTGTGGAGGAAGATCTGGCATCAGCGCTGAACAGCGGCAAGGTAGCTGCTGCGGCTGTTGATGTGGTATCAACAGAACCGATCAGGGAGGACAATCCATTACTGAAGGCAAAGAATTGCATCATCACTCCCCATATTGCATGGGCTCCCAAGGAATCACGGGAAAGGTTAATGAATATTGCGGTGGATAATCTTGCCTCATTTTTAAAAGGAAAGGTTATAAATGCAGTCAATCTATGAATAGCATCATGATTGCGCCAGACTCCATTTAAGGGACGCTGACTTCATAAGAATACGCGTTATTTTGAAACGTAATACAGCGAGTATTTCTCATAGAATAAAATAACAAAATCCTTGTGCGGTCGGTAGAAATGGCACAGCAGACTGGTCAGCACTCATTATAGCCTATGGCGTCGGACAATGAATACCCGGCGCCATTCTTTTCTTATTTCCCTGCAGTAAGATGACGCGATCACCCATCTGAAGCCGATTGACTTTTATATTCCTATTGTGTATTATTTATATGAACATGTTCATATAAATAAATGGGTGGTGGTAAATTGCCCAAAGTGATAGAAAATATCAGGAAAACAATTTTAACAACTGCAAAGAATACTTTATTGGCTGACGGATATGAAGGACTGAGCCTTCGCGGGGTGTCCAAGCAATGTAATATCGCAGTTGGTACAATATACAATTATTTTCCGTCCAAATTAGCGCTGATAGCGGCTATTATGCTGGAGGACTGGACAAAGCAGCTGGCGAAAATGCAGGAGAATTGTGCCAGTGCAGAAAATGTGGAGACCGGTATCAAAAGCATATTTTATAGTCTTCGAGAATTCTCTGTGTTATATCAGAGCGTTTGGAGCATGTCCATGCATTCAAAAGAGGTAAGAGATGAAATGCTGAACGGCAGAAGCAGGCATCAGATGCTGATGGAACAGGTGGCAGGTGTCATTCGTGTGCTGCTGGAGCGTTTTAAAATATCTTTCGATCCTTTTCTTCCTCACTTCATTGCGACTTCATTGCTTGCCTATATAATGGAGCCGGATTTTGAATATGCACAGATTAATAAAGTTTTAAAAAAAATAATATAAGGAAATGAGGCGCAGGGATATGAAAGTAGTTTTGGCAGGAGCGTTCGGCAAACTGGGGACTGATATTTTAAAGGTGCTTGTAAGTCAGGGCTTTAATGTCGTTGCAGCCGATATGGTGCAAAAAGAAATTGAGGGACTGGGTGGATATGCCACCAGAAGAATTGATGTAACAAAGCCTGAAACGTTAAAAGGTTTATGTGATGGTGCAGATGCTGTCATTACAACGGTTGGTCTGACAGGAGCCAGTACAGCGGTAACCCACTATGATATTGATTTGGAAGGCAATAAGAATTTGCTGTATGAAGCCCAAAGGGCAGGGGTGAAAAAGTTTGTTTATATTTCTGTTCTAAAAGCAGAAACAGACCCCACAATCCCGATGCTTGATGCAAAGAACAAGTTTGAAATGGAGCTGAAAAAAAGCGGCATTCCATACATGATATTCAGGCCTACGGGGTACTTTTATGACATTGCCAAAGTGTTTATGCCCATGATAAACAAAGGGCAGGTGAGTCTTCTCGGCAAGAAGGATGTTTTTGCCAATGTCATTGATACCTCTGATCTGGCAAGGTATATCGCAGAAAATATGGGGGACAGCGGGAAAACACTTTCTGTCGGCGGCAAGGAAACTTACTCCTATGCCGGGATTGCCACCATGTTTTTTGAAGCAGCCGGAAAGCCGGTTGTAATCAAACGTGTCCCGGCATTTTTGTTTGACATGCTGGCTTTCCTTGCAAGAGTTCGGAAGACAGGTAAATATGCCATAATAAAGTTTTCAAAGTGGACGCTCAGCCAGGATATGGTAGGTGAAAACTGCTATGGGCAGCTAAGCTTTAAAGAATATATTAAAAACTGCTATAAGAAGGAAGGGTGATAGCGATGTCGTTTTCTGAAGCTCTGGGAGCTGCGTTTCCATCTGTTTTTCTCATTCTTTTTATTGTAAGTGCTGTTGTAACTGCATTGGGATTCATCAAATTTGTTTATTTCATAAGCGTAGGCTATGGATTGTCGGTTGCGGCACTGGCGCTTACTCTCGGCGTTGCTTACTTTCCCTCGCTTTCTGCTGTAAGCATGATTCAGCTGCTGCTATTGCTGGTATACGGCATAAGATTGGGTGGGTTTTTACTTGCGCGGGAATTGAAATCGGCTGCATACAGAACGGAATTGAAGGGTGTGGACCATGCTGAGAAAAAGATGCCTTTTGCCGTGAAAGCAGTTGTGTGGCTGGCCTGCGCCTTTTTATACTGTGCTCAGACATCACCGGTACTTTATCGTGCATTGGCGGAGCAATCGGGGATTTCCAATAATGCAAGTGTGTGTGCAATCGCAGGCGTTGTTGTCATGACGCTGGCCATTATTATAGAGTCTCTTGCCGACTTTCAGAAATCGAGGGCGAAGGCCAAAAATCCGAAACGTTTCTGTGACACAGGATTATTCAGGCTTGTCCGATATCCCAATTATCTTGCTGAAATACTGTTTTGGACCGGCGTTGCAGTCTCGGGCGCAGATGTGTATAAAGGGTGGGCTCAATGGGTGGTTGCACTATTCGGATATATCTGTATCTTTTATGTTATGCTGGACAGTACAAAGCGCCTGGAGGCAAAGCAAGACAGCCGTTATGGAAAGGATGAAGCGTACAAAAGATATATAGCGCAAACACCAAAGCTGATACCCTTTTTTCCTGCAAAAGGCATAAAAAATTCAGAAACGGTTGATCGAGGAGGAGCTTTATGAGCAGCTTTAAAAATCTGCGTATTGTGGACAATTTTTATCAGACATCCAGCTTTTTCCCGATGCCAACAGTGATGGTCGGTACGTTGGACGAAAACGGGCATACCAGCTTTGGAGCATATTCTCTGGTTGCGCCTTATTACGTGGCCGGCAAGGAATATTATGCCATGCTGATCGCCTGCCGCAACAGCTCAAACACTGCAAAAGGGCTGCTAAGGACAGGTAAATGCACATTGAACTTTATCCCCGATAACCGGAAATACTTTAAAGAGGCTGTCAGAATGGGCTTTCCAGGCGATACCCCTGAAGAGAAGATGAAGAGCTGCATTTTCACTCCGGAAGAGGGCCATATGTGTCGGGAACATCCGACTGAAAAGTTTCCCAAAGTGATTGCCGAATCCTTTCAGACCTTTGAATGCACCTGGATGAAAGAACTGGACGGTGCACAGAAGGACAGGGTCCAGGAGGAGTATGAAGGGCCTTATCATGACTTTAACGGTATCACCTCCAAATTCGGAGCTCATTTTATATTGCGAATTGACAAAATTTTGATGAAGGAAAAATACTATAATGCCATTATAAACGGCGTTCGAAGGAAGGACTTTCCGCCTGTTCCGGTGGACTACGGCTACCGGGATTCCAAGCACTTCTGGCTTTCGCGCTTTAGAAAGCCGGTCAGCGAGCCTCTGCCTCAGCGCGAGGTCGACATCGCATCGGTCAAATACGCCGCAGACCGGGTTGACGATAAAATTAAGTTTACCGATGAAGCCTGTGCCAGCTTAGTCAAGGTACCCCGCATATTCCTTTCAACAGCACTTCGCGGCTGTGTAGAATGGGCCAGACAAAATAATGTGTCCCTTATCACGGCTGAACACATGAAGATCATTAGCGATAAGCGTGCAAATGAGAAAAAATAACCAATCAAATGTTAGTCCGGTGTTTCTATAATTTTTTACGCTTTTGGCGAGGATCATCCGATTTCTCAATCGGATGATTCTCGCTAAAAGAATTTAGTGCTTACTTAACGGATAATATAATTAAAAATAGAAATTTATATATTCATGGAGAAATTGACTAATGATTATAGGACTTCTGATTGCGTTAGTAATCATTTTTATAATGCCATTTGCATTCCATTTTATAGAACGAAATCTTGAATACTTTCTATTGGTAATGGGAATTGCTGTTACTATTATAGCAGAAACTCTTTCCTTCGATCTAATAATACATATTTTTACGAATTATCTTATATACTTTATAACGATAGCAGTCCTGATAGCAGGGCTGACATTTAGAATATCCGTTAAAAAAATGAATAGCTTAGTTCATTCTGCTATAACGAAAATACCCTTAAGTGTGTTCGTCTTCCTTCTCATTATAGTATTAGGAATTGTCTCCGGCATCATAACTGCAATCATTGCAGCATTAGTTCTTGTGGAAATGGTAAACGCATTACCTCTTAGTCGCAAACAAAAAATAAATATCACCATCATATCATGTTTTTCTATTGGGTTAGGTGCTTCGCTGACGCCTATCGGCGAACCGTTGTCTACAATAGTTATTTCTGCGCTTAAAGCAGATTTCTTCTACCTGTTAAGGAATATTGGCGTATATGTTATTCCTTGCCTATTGATATTAGGTCTGGTAGGTGCATTGTATATAAGATATTCTTTTAAGGCCGGTACCGGTAATCAGGAGATTGATAAAGCGGCTGCAGAAATTGAATCCGAAGGGTTAAAGGACGTTTTTGTCCGTGCGTTTAAGATATTTTTGTTTGTCATTGCCCTGGATTTACTTGGTTCGGGATTCAAACCACTTATTAATGAGTATGTTATACACTTTGACAGCAGACTATTATACTGGATTAATATAAGCTCAGCAGTTTTGGATAATGCTACACTGGCAGCAGCAGAAATCAGCCCGGCAATGAGTTTAAAACAAATACAGGCCATATTAATGGGCTTGTTGCTAAGCGGAGGCATGCTGATTCCGGGTAATATCCCCAATATTATTTCAGCCGGAAAGCTCAAAATTAAAAGCCGTGAGTGGGCAAAACCAGGAGTCCCTTTAGGCTTGGTGCTATTAGCCGTTTATTTTGTTGTTCTTTTCATATTGTAATACAGCTGTTGCCTGCATATTGCCTGACACGTGATATGGGCACTGAGCTGTATGGACAGCCTTAATAATGTACGGGCTATGCTTTTCCAAAAACGAAAAGCTTAGCCCTTCTCTCATTTCCCTTAAAAAACTGACAACTCATCACATTCCACCCAGGCATCTTCGAAATCTTAAGAAAACCGTAAAAAATTCGTAAAAGAATAGTCAAATCGAAAAACCTACTATGCAGTAAACTTTACCCATAATCATTTTTCGAGGAGGCGTTGTAAATGCTTTTAAAAATTTTCAAATGGGTGATGATAGTTGGGCTTTCTATAGCAGTACTCGGGGCACTTGTTTTTGTTATTGCCGGGTTGATGCCTGTCAAAGAGATGCTGCCGGGTGAAAGCAGATCGTGTTATGTTCCCATGGAAGACGGTACGAGGCTTGCGGTATGGTATAATTTACCGGAGGAAGCTGTAAACGGGAAAAAGGTTCCGGTGATCATGGAAAATGTAAGATATGTTGTGAAAAATGAAAGGAGCCTTTGCTTAAAAGCACTTCTTAATCTTGGAATTGCAAAAGAGATTCCAAATACTACAACTAAAACATTCCTTGAGTCAAATTATGCAGTCGTAAAGGTTGATATGAGAGGTACCGGAGCTTCATTCGGAGACAGAAAAATGGAGTGGTCAAAACAAGACACTGAAGATATGGGACAGGTGCTTGATTGGATTTCGAAGCAGCCCTGGTGCAACGGCAAGGTGGGATCCTATGGAGTTTCCTACAGCGGAAACACTGCTGAGCTTGCAGTCGCTACAAACCACCCTGCGTTGAAGGCTGCTGCACTGTTATACTCCGACTTTAACTCGATAACACAAGGAATTATGCCCGGAGGAGTGCTGAACGAGAAGCTCATCAAGGATTGGCATGAAGCGATGGTAAAATTGGATTCCAATACGGAGAAAAACTTTTTTTACAAAGGTGTTGCAGCAGTAGATGAGGATAAAGGTGGTCGTTTGTTGAAAAAAGCTTTAAAAGAGCATAAGACCATTGATATTTATGAAGCTTTTAAGAACAAAGTATATATTGATGAACAACTGACAGATGAATATTCTCTTGAATCGTTGAATCCCTATACATATAAAGCAGCAATAGAAGCATCGAAGATTCCTTTATACGTAAGAGTGGGCTGGACCGATTCCGGAACAGTTAATGGAGCCATTGAGAGATTCCTCACCTACAGCAACAATCAATTTGTTGAAATAGGCTCCTGGAGTCATGCCGGATGGCACGAATGCGACCCTTTTATAGGATCGACTAAAAGCAAGCAAGAGCTTGAGAAACAGCAAGCACAAGCGGTTGTCAATTTTTTCAGCAAGTATCTAAAGGACGGGGAGAAAATGTCAGAGCCATCCAAGGATCACTTAATCAGATACTACACTTTTGGAGAAGGTAAATGGAAAACCACAGATACATGGCCTGTAAAGGGATTTGAAAACAAGCTGTATTATTTCTCATCAAACGGGATGTTAAAAGAAAATAAGCCGGAAGAAGAAGTTGGAGAAGATGTGTACAAGGTTGATATGACGGCAACTACAGGTGAAACGAACAGATGGAGGACAAATCTTGGTGGCGGAGCGGTTTTCTATCCGGATAGGGCAGAGGAAGATCGGAAGCTTCTTACCTATACGAGTGAACCACTGGAGAATGATGTAGAAATTACCGGACTTCCGGTCGTTACACTGAACCTGTCCTCCAATACAACAGATGGGGCTTTCTATACCTATTTGGAGGATGTTGCACCTGACGGGAAGGTTACTTATATCACTGAAGGCCAATTAAGAGCTCTGCATAGAAAAATATCCGATACTAATCTCGGATTTACATCAATCGGTCCAAGTCATTCTTATTCTAAAGAAGACAGTGAACTCATTATACCCGGTCAAAACATAGAAATGAAAATTGGAATGCATTCAACTTCTGTATTGATTAAAAAGGGACATAAGATCCGGATCGCAATTGCAGGCCATGACGCATCTAATTTTACTGGAATACCGGCCAATGAAAATCCCATTATCAGGCTGCAAAGAAATAATATTTTATCTTCTTATGTTGAGTTACCAATAAAGGTTAGATAAAATAAAGTTAATCATAATTGATGACGCTGTGAGGTGTGAAATGGAGAAGCAATCTGTCCTGATCATTGATGATTCCGTAGAAATAACTGAGCTGATTGAGATTTATCTCAAAGATGAAGGCTATGAGGTTTTCAAGACTCATAACGGCAAGGATGGCTTGAGTCTGCTTGAGCGGCAGAAGGTGAGCCTCGTAATACTGGACATCATGATGCCGGGTATTGATGGCCTTGAAACGTGCAGATTGATACGTCAGAAATGGGATCTTCCCGTCATCATGTTAAGTGCAAAAGTACAGGATATGGACAAAATAATCGGACTTACCATTGGGGCGGATGATTATATGACCAAGCCTTTCAACCCCATGGAGTTGATTGCGAGGGTAAAATCACAGCTAAGACGCCAG
The DNA here is from genome assembly GCA_023435805.1 of Bacillota bacterium. Classification (GTDB taxonomy): domain Bacteria; phylum Bacillota; class Clostridia; order Acetivibrionales; family DTU013; genus JAEZMC01. The sequence continues at coordinate 22,792 of JAEZMC010000033.1, forward strand.
TTGTATTTTCATAATAGTCAACTAACTGAAGAAACAGAGAGCGATATCATTAGAATAAAAGGACTGGCAATCAATAAAAAGAATCATTCTGTTTTTCTGTGGGAGAAAGAAGTGAATCTGACTCCCACAGAATATGAAATTCTTCTCCTGCTGGCTGCCAACCCTGGAACTGTATTTAATGCAGAGAAAATATTCGAGTGTGTCTGGAAAGAAAAGTACTTTGAATCGAACAATACTGTTATGGTCCATATGTGGAGACTCCGGGAAAAAATTGAAGAGAACCCGAAAGAACCAAAGATTATTGAGACCGTTTGGGGGGTGGGTTATAAAATTGAGAAATAAATATTCTACCATAAGGGTTGAGCTGCTGCTGGTTTTGTTGCAGAGTGTAGGTATTGCAGGATTATGCATGCTCTTGATCAGTGCTTTTATGATGCTCGCCTCAGCCTCCATGCCCTTTGCGATTTTTTTTAACCAGCATGTCATTGAATTTGTTATATTGTTTATTCTATTATTTGCTGTGATAACGCTGGCATTTTTTACTATACTGATCAAAAACAAAGTGGTTTATATGGAGGAGATTACAAAGTCCTTAAAAACAATTGCCGGAGGCAATCTGGACATCCATGTTCCGGTTAAAATGAACAATGAACTGGGTGAAATGGCAAAAACGGTCAATTATATGGCAAGCAGACTTAAATCGAGCATAGAGGAAGAAAGAAGCGCAGAGAATACTAAAAATGAGTTGATCACCAATATTTCACATGACCTGAGAACGCCTTTGACATCCATTACCGGATATCTGGACCTGATCACAAAAATTGACTGCAAGGACGAAGAGAAGCTTAAAAGATACAGTAAACTTGCATATCAGCAGAGTCTTGATTTAAGGGCATTAATTGAAGAGCTTTTTGAATTTACAAAGCTCAACAACAAGGGAATCAAGCTAACCTTTGCCAAATTCAGTGCCGGGGAACTTTTAGAACAAGTGATACTTGGCTTTATGCCTGTCATGCAGGCTTCGGACCTGGAACTCAGGATAAAACTGCCCGATGAAAAAATTGAAATCGAAGCCGACCCGCTGCTGATAAAAAGGGTTTTTGAGAATCTGATCAGCAATGCGATCAAATACGGCGGCGCTGGGAAATATATTGATGTAGAACTTGCGCGAGAGAAGGAGGCGGCTGTTGTTCAAATATCCAATTATGGGGAGACCATACCGGAAGAAGATCTGCCGTATATTTTCGAAAAGTTCTACAGGGCGGAGAAGGCCCGCACCAATCCTTCCGAGGGGTCGGGGCTGGGTTTGGCAATCGTAAAAAGCATCATGCAGCTTCACGGAGGGAATGTTCATGCAAAAAGTGCAAACGGGAAAACAACATTTACCGTCTGTCTTTAAAAAAGCAGCTATTGATTGTGTACTCACCGAATGGGCTCCGATTGCAGCAATATGTTTATTTGTAAAAAAGGAATAGATTATAACGATAATAGTAAATTAATTACCCGCCATGCAGTTCATTCATGGCCATTATGATGAGAATATTGGCCTGGT
>JAEZMC010000036.1 GCA_023435805.1 Bacillota bacterium
GGAGGGAATTGAGCGGGCGGTACATCACCGCCGAGAAGAGAGGAGAATGAGGATGATCAGGGCAGCGATGCAAAAATTGTTACGGCGGGAAAACCTGACGGAAACAGAAATCATGGAGGCAATAGGCTGTATTATGGACGGAAGCGCTACCCAGTCGCAAATCGGTGGGTTTTTAACGGCGCTCCGGTTCAAAGGTGAAACAGTGGAGGAAATCACCGGGTGTGCGAGAGTGATGCGGGATAAAGCGGAAAAAGTGACACACAGTCTGCCGTATTGTATTGACACCTGTGGTACGGGAGGCGACGGAGCGAACACCTTCAATATTTCCACAGCAGCCTCACTGGTAGCGGCAGCGGCCGGAGCCAGCGTGGCAAAGCACGGCAACAGGGCGATGTCAAGCAGAAGCGGCAGTGCGGACGTCCTGGAAGCGCTGGGCATCAACATTACATTAAGTCCCGATCAGGTAGGAAGATGCATTGAAAAGGTCGGTATCGGTTTTATGTTTGCGCAGCTGTTTCACAAGTCCATGAAGCACGCGGCAGGAGCCAGAAGGGAGCTGGGCATCCGGACCGTATTCAACATACTCGGCCCGCTGACCAATCCTGCCGGCGCAAAAGGGCAGGTGCTTGGTGTATATGATGCGGCGCTGACAACCGTCATGGCGGAGGTGCTGAAAAAGCTTGGAACGGAGAGGGCTCTTGTCGTTTACGGGTATGACGGGCTCGATGAGATTTCCACCGCCAGGCCGACGAAAGTGTCGGAACTGAAGGACGGTGTTATCCAAGAATATATACTGGATACAGTGGAACTGGGGATTCCAAGGGCGGCTGCGGGCGAGCTGGCCGGCGGAGACGCATCATGCAGCGCTGCGATTATCAAATCGGTACTGTCAGGAGAGAAAGGCGCACAGAGGAACATCGTACTTGTGAACGCCGCTGCAGCATTATATGTGGCAAAGGTGGCCTGCGACCTGAAAACCGGATTAAAAATAGCTGCCGATACGATCGATTCAGGCCTGGCAGCGGCAAAGCTGAACGAATTGCGCAACTACACGGCGACATTTGGCGAAATGGGGGAGGCATCGGCATGATATTGGATAAAATCGTCGAAAAAAAACGAGAGCAGTTGCTTGCCGAAAAGCAAGCGATGACGATGGAAGGCTGGAAGCAGAAGCTAAAAGGACCGGGCTTGCACAAACCGCTTGATTTCGGCGGTGCGCTGAAAAGAGAAGACGGGCTTTCCATTATCGCAGAGGTTAAAAAAGCTTCTCCCTCGGCCGGCGTCATACGGGAGGATTTTGATCCGGCCGGCATAGCAAAGGAGTACTTGCGGTCCGGAATACAGGCGATTTCTGTATTAACGGAAAAGGATTTTTTCATGGGGGATGACGACGATCTTGTCAAGGTACGTCAAACTGCCCCCATTCCGGTGCTCCGCAAGGATTTTATCATAGACCTGTGGCAGGTATATCAGGCCAGGTGTCTGGGTGCCGACGCAATTCTGCTGATTGCGGCGCTGCTGGATGACGCGCTGCTGAACAAAATGCTGATCGTGGCCAATATTACCGGAATGCAGTGCCTTGTGGAGGTGCACGATGAGCGGGAGCTTGAAAGGGCACTGTCTGCCGGGGCAAAAATCATCGGCATCAACAACCGGAACCTGAAAACGTTTGAGGTGGACCTGTCAACCACCGGAAGGCTGATCAACCGGATCCCAAAAGACAGAACGGTTGTCAGCGAAAGCGGCATCAGAACGCCGGAGGATATGAAATACGTGAAAAGCGTCGGAGCCGACGCGGTCCTCATCGGCGAGTCTTTCATGAAAGCGCCGCGCGTATACGACAGGATCAGCGAGTTCAAAATGGCGGTGCAGGCAGGGGTGCGGACAGAATGACCAGAGTAAAAATCTGCGGCATCACAAAAATGGAAGAGGTCGGCTATATCAACAAATATTTGCCCGAATATGCCGGTTTTGTATTTGCAGAGAGCAGGCGGCGTGTGACTCCCGAACTGGCTGCACGGCTTGGAGCGGAAATGGCGCCGTCTGTCAAAAAGGTCGGTGTCTTTGCTGACCATGATTTGAGACTGGTGGCCTGTGCGGCCGAGACAGCCGGACTGGATGCGGTTCAGCTGCACGGAAACGAGGACAGCACTTTTATTGAAGGGCTGCGTAGTTTGCTGATTCCCGGGATTGAGATATGGAAGGCCATTCGGATGGACGGGAACCATATGCCCGACAAGGCCTGGCTGCAAACGCTGGACGTTGACCGGCTTTTGCTGGACACCTATGTGGCCGGTAAACCGGGTGGAACCGGGAAAAGCTTTGACTGGAGGCTGGTTTCACAGTTGGGGACTGCTTTGCCGGTGGTGTTGGCAGGAGGATTGAACAGTGATAATGTAAGCCAGGCGATCAGGCAGGCTTCTCCCTATGCCGTGGATACCAGCAGCGGCGTGGAGAGCGGAGGAAGCAAGGAGGAACGGAAGATCCGGGTTTTTATCGATATGGTCAGAGGGGGAACGTTTTGATGGAAGATATGAGAAAGGGACGATTCGGACGGTTCGGCGGGCAATACGCGCCTGAAACGTTGATGAATGCACTGATAGAGCTGGAAGCGGCATATGATGCGGCGAAAAAAGATCCGCTGTTTATGCGGGAGCTGGAGCACTACCTCGGCGAATATGCAGGGAGGCCTTCACTGCTGTATTACGCCGGAAGAATGACGGAGGACCTGGGCGGCGCGAAGGTGTACCTGAAACGGGAGGACCTGAACCATACGGGTTCACATAAAATCAACAATGTACTGGGGCAGGTGCTGCTGGCAAAACGGATGGGCAGGAAAAGGGTGATCGCCGAAACGGGAGCGGGACAGCATGGCGTTGCCACCGCTACGGCTGCGGCGTTATTCGGCATGGAATGTGAAGTGTTCATGGGCAGTGAGGATATGGAACGCCAGTCGCTGAATGTTTTCAGGATGAAGCTGCTGGGCGCTTCTGTGAGGGAAGTGAGCTCCGGCACGGGTACGCTGAAGGATGCCACCAACGAAGCCATGCGGGAATGGTCCTCCAGGGTCAACGATACGTTTTATGTCATTGGCTCGGTAATGGGTCCCCATCCATACCCCACGATGGTCAGGGATTTCCAAAGCATCATCGGACGGGAAGTGAAGGAACAGCTGCTGGAGAAGGAGGGCAGACTGCCCGACTGCCTGATTGCCTGTGTCGGCGGCGGAAGCAATGCCATGGGGCTGTTTTACCCTTTCATCAACGAAGCCGGTGTGGAGCTGATTGCTGCCGAAGCAGGGGGAGACGGAGTAGAAACCGGAAGACATGCGGCGACAATTGCCAAAGGCACCGTTGGCGTGCTTCACGGCATGAAATCCTATTTGCTGCAGGACGAAGACGGGCAGATCATGCCGGTATATTCCATCTCGGCAGGTCTGGACTATCCGGGCATCGGCCCGGAGCATGCGTATTTGTATGAAGAGGGCCGCGGACAGTATGTTTCGATAACGGATGCGGAAGCGGTGGAGGCATTTCAATATCTGGCACGAACGGAAGGAATCATACCGGCCATCGAAAGCGCCCATGCAGTGGCCTATGCCATGAAAATCGCACCTGCTTTGCAGAAGGATAGGATTATTGTGGTCAACCTGTCCGGCAGAGGCGACAAGGATGTCTATTCCGTTGCGAAATACCTGGGAGCGAAGGAAGTGCAGAAGGATGCATGACGGCTCAGGAGCGGTGTTTGCGCCATATCAGCGGACAGCCGGTGTTTTCGTCATGCAGCGGCGATTGGTTTGAAGGAACGTAAAGGAGGATCCATATGGGCAGAATTGAGAATACATTCAACGAGTTGAAAAAGCAGGGCAGGAAGGCGCTGATTACGTTTGTCACAGCCGGAGACCCGGATTTGGCTGCAACGGTGCGGATCGTGAAGGAAATGGAGCGCTGCGGCGCCGATATCATCGAGCTTGGCATTCCCTATTCCGACCCGATTGCCGAGGGACCGGTCATTCAGGCGGCAAATGCAAGAGCGCTGAACAATGGGATCAAAATAAGCGATGTAATGCAAGGCGTCCGGGAAATGAGGAAAACGGTGAAGGTGCCTTTGCTTTACCTGCTATATTGCAACTGCATACTTCAGTACGGCGCCGACAGGTTCTTCGCGGACTGCGCCGCAGCCGGCCTGGATGGTGTGATCATACCGGACCTGCCGTTTGAAGAGCGGGATGAACTGGAGGGCTTCGCGGACAGGCATGGCATCGTGATGATCACACTTGTTGCGCCGACATCCGGAGGGCGCATTGAGAAGCTGGCACGCAACGCAAAGGGGTTTCTCTACTGCGTATCTTCTCTTGGCGTTACCGGTGTGAGAAGCAGCTTCAGTACCGATTTTGAGGAGTTTTTCTCACTGATTGGCAGAGCCGCGTCCATTCCGAAGGCTCTTGGCTTCGGCATATCCGACGCAGAGCATGTCAGGCAGTTGAAGGGGTACTGCGACGGCCTGATCGTAGGCAGCGCCATGGTGAAAAGGATAGGAGCGGCGGCAGGCGCGGATGAGGCGGTGGAGGCAGTGGGGCAGTTCACAGCGGAGCTCAGGGAAGCGATGGACGGGTAGGCTAATTACTATAATATATTTTCTTTTGTACTATATTCTATAAGGTTTACACTTGATAGACAGGTCTATCTTTAATTGAATGAAAGTGAACGGTTATCGATTTTTACCAGATATAAGAGTTAAAGAGTACGCTTGAAATAATTACTCTTTGTACCATTTGTGTGGCTGATCAATTCTATGAAAATTGACTAATTATCACAAATTCACTTTATAACAAAAGAAATTTTGCCGTTCAAGGAGTAAATTGAAACAATAATAATATTTACGGGGGAAGCCGTTTTTTATAAAACGGTTTTTTTCAATATTATCTTTTCAATGCCGTTTTATGTAAATAATTAGGTGCTATTGACTTTTATATACAGTACCATATAATAGAATTAGGGGTGGAAAAATATTATATATTTTGCACATTCAGAGAATATTTATGGAATAAGGGAGTCAGTATATGAACATGTTTGCGAAACTGCAAAACTTGCGTCATATTACGGCTCTTTTTTAAATA
>JAEZMC010000115.1 GCA_023435805.1 Bacillota bacterium
GTCATTCTTTGAATGTCCACCAGTGTAAATTCAGGAAAGTAATGGCAGCAGCCTCTGTTTTTCACTTTGCACAGGCTTCTGCCCATTATGCTGTTGCATTTTCCGCAATCTGTGCAGCCGATTTGAGGAACCCCCATATCGTATGTAATATAAATATTACCCATACATCACCCCCTTTTTTTGTAACTCATTACTTTATTATAAATACGAACCTTACAGACGGCAACATTTTTTTTATGTAGACAACTGCATATTCAGGGAAATTATGTTGAATGTAATATAAAAATGTAATATAATGTATTTAGTTCAAAACAATATAAAGTATGGGTTGACTGCAAATGTAGTAAATTCCAGGCTTATCCCAGAATGTAGTACTTATTCGTGTAGTTCAGGAATCACCCGTCGATATCCTGAGTAATTTGACAGAGGCGTTCTGTAGTACTGGGAGGTGTGTAGCCTTGTGCAGTAAAAATCTTGCTTGTGATATGAAAAATATCGACCGGCTTCGTAGTGAATTGCACCGGCTGATTGAATATGAACAGCTTGGGAGCAGGATCGTACAGGAGAGAAGTCGGGAATTGGATGGCCTTATATTGGCATATTACAAACAGAGCATGGACAGTCAGGCATTAAATGAACCGTAAGACAGGATGATTAAAAACGGCAGTACAATGAATGCCGTTGCAGGATGACCAGCTCCGGTCATGATCATCTGCTGGCCATGGATGATCTGTCCGGCCAGAAGGTAACCTGCAGCCAGCCCGGAACCAAGCCCGCCGATTGCGCCCGTGGTTATCATGAGTGGGTGCAGTTTGTCCGGGGATGGTTTGCTGATATCTCGCGGATGCATCACATCGGTCCAAAGCAGCCGATATTTTTTTGCCACCCTGTATATCAAAGGAAGAAGTATAGGGCCAAAAATCAACGTAATAACAGAGTTGTTCAAAACTATAATAATGGACAGGCTTGTAAAGCTGGCCAACTCCAGTATATCAAGTCCCCAGGCTATGACGGCTGCGCAGGCGGCGCTCGCAATAAAGCTGACGATGCCGAACTGGACCAGCTTCCAGGGCGAATTGATGGTAGGAGATCTGTCTTCTCCACGTCTGCATTTGATATGATTCCACAACTTATAGGCAATGAATGCGTATAAGAAATTTCCGACAAACCCGAAAATGGAACCGACGGATAAAGTACCGAAGAAATCACCGGCAAGGTTTCCTATTGCTGAACCCCAGACACCCGCAGGCCCGAAAAGCAGACCGAATATGACCGGAAATATCGAAGCCGGTCTTATTTCTGTAATTCCGGGAATAATGGGTACAGATTTGGTAGGCAGCAGAAAAAGCATGTAAATACCGGCGCACAATACTGTAAGTGCGACCATGGTACTATATTTCCACATGCTGATGATTTCCTTCACCAATTCACCTCATTGCAGGCCAACACCTGTTTTCGCAGATATTGTACCACTTATTTCTGGTATTTGGAAGAATTTTGTGGTATATTTTACGATACGACTTATATCCTTGGTGAATAAGAGCGGAGGTTGAATAATGGAAAATGAAAAAACATCTAAAAGGTTGGGTACGAGGCAGATAGCTGTAATCGGAATGCTTTCGGCGGTTTCTATCCTGTTGGGGTCAACGGGATTCGGGTTTATACCGCTGCCGATGGCGAAGGCCACCATTATGCAAATACCGGTTATTATAGGCGCGATACTGGAGGGACCGGTGGTAGGGGTGGCAGTTGGCTTGATATTCGGACTTTTTAGTATTTATCAAAATCTGACCAATCCTACCTTACTATCTTTTGCCTTTCTGAATCCGGTGGTCTCGGTGCTTCCGAGAGTACTGATCGGCGTTACAGCATATTACAGCTACCGGCTTCCATTTATACGGAATCAAATTGTCAGAATCGGTATCGGTGCGGCAATCGGTTCGTTGACCAACACTGCAGGGGTGTTAAGTGCTATTTATTTCATCTATGCTGCGCAATATGCCGCTGTAAACGGTATAGATGCCACTGCGGCAGGAAAGGCTATCTTTGGGATTGCCCTTGTCAACGGCATTCCCGAGGCGGTTGTCGCTGTGGTGGTAACCATACCGGCTGTGCTTGCTGTGCAGAAGGTAATGAAGAGATGAGGGAAGGATGTTTTGATTTTATACAAATGCGTGCTATAATAGGATACGGGACGCTTCCGTAACGTCCGGAACCTGGAAATCCGGCGGTCGGAACAAGCCTGTTATGCATGGGATAAAGTGTGGGGAAAGACACACATGATAAAATATAGGTTAAAGGAGCAACGAAATGGGATTAAATGAACAGTGGAAGGAAATGGCGTCAGCTGAAAGAGGCCGCCAGCAAAATGATGCATTTTGGAATGGTTATCTGGAAAAGGAGAAGGATAATTACGTATATATACTGGATAGCCGTCTAAACAAGCTGGAAGGCACTACGGAGGAGCTCGCGGCCAGGTTCGGTATGGATCCGGTGGTTTTCACGGGATTTTTGGACGGCATAAACACCAGCCTTGTCAACGAATTGGACCTGGAATCACTTGCACCGGATACCGTACTGTCAATGGAGATTGACTTTGAAAAGCTGTACTGGAACATGCTCGATGCCAAAGCGGATTGGCTGTATACACTTGAACAATGGGACGGGATACTGACGCAGGAGAAGAGGAGTGAAATCACCAGGCAGTTCAGGCAGTCAAAAATCGCTGTCAGCAGCAAGGTTGGGAGAAATGACCCCTGTATATGCGGAAGCGGTAAGAAATATAAAAAATGCTGCGGCAAATAAAAAAGAACATAGTCAGGAGTTAAAATATATGAATAGGATTAAAATGAACACACCCCTTGTCGAGATGGACGGAGACGAAATGACCAGGATTATCTGGAAGGAGATCAAGGATATATTGCTGGTGCCTTACATAGAGCTAAATACGGAGTATTATGACCTGGGGCTGCAGAAAAGAGATGAGACGGATGACAGGATAACCGTTGACGCGGCACTTGCCACAAAGAAATATGGCGTTGCAGTAAAATGTGCCACCATCACGCCTAATGCCCAGAGAGTGGAGGAATATAACCTCAAGCAGATGTGGAAGAGCCCGAACGGAACGATCAGGGCCATATTGGACGGTACAGTATTCAGGGCTCCGATTATAGTTGACAGCATCAAACCCTTCGTAAAGACCTGGAAAAAGCCAATCACCATTGCAAGGCATGCCTATGGTGATGTATACCGGGATGTCGAATACCGTGTGGAGGGTGCCGGTACAGCTGAGCTGGTTTTTAAGGGAAAAGACGGGACGCAGGCCACTGAAACCATTTATGAATTCGAAGGTCCGGGCGTTATTTTGGGCATGCACAATATTGACGAATCTATTAAAAGCTTTGCAAGAGCCTGCTTTAACTATGCGCTTGATGTGAAGCAGGATTTATGGTTTGCCACAAAGGACACCATATCCAAGAAGTATGACCATACCTTCAAGGATCTGTTCCAGGAGGTTTATGACAACGAATATTCAGATAAATTCAAAGCTGCAGGAATAGAATACTTTTACACACTTATTGATGATGTGGTTGCCAGAATTATCAGGTCCGAAGGCGGAATGGTATGGGCCTGCAAGAATTATGACGGAGACGTGATGTCCGATATGGTGGCGACTGCTTTCGGAAGCCTTGCCATGATGACATCGGTTCTGGTGTCCCCGGAAGGGCACTATGAATATGAGGCCGCACATGGCACCGTTACCAGGCACTATTATAAGCATCTTAAAGGCGAGGAAACCTCCACCAACTCTATGGCGACACTGTTTGCCTGGACAGGTGCGTTGAAAAAGAGAGGCGAATTGGACGGCAATGCCGAATTGATGGATTTCGCAGAGGCGCTTGAAGCCGCTTCCATCAGGACCATTGAAGAAGGTGTCATGACCAAGGACCTTGCGGAGCTTTCCGAAGTGAAGGACAAGAAAATTGTCAATACCACCGAATTCCTAAAAGAGATCAGAAAGCGTCTGGATGTTATGATAAGCGGTTAGGGAGTTGATTTTGTTGACCGTGCTGCAAATGGCTGGAGCAATAGCCGGAGAAATGCTGAATGCGTTTTTCGTAAACTATTTCTTCATATTTTTATATATTATTGTTATCTTGTTTATCAGGGCTCAGTACCAAAAATACTCGGATCTGCAGGGCGATATCTATGGCAAGCCTGTCAAGAGCCTCAGAGAAATAACCGAGCAGATTATACTGACCGGGCTGATAGCCGGATTTGCAGCGGGCTTTATTGCAGTGGGTACGGGGATCACCATTGAGGCGGACGCAGTGAGGTACCTTTTTTATATTATGTGCCTGCTGCTGGTTGTAGACATGCGCCTTGTATGCATATCCTATGCGGCAGGCATACTGGCGGCTGTCAGCTTGATATTCGGATACCCGGAGGTCAATATACCCTCACTGCTGGGACTGGTCGCCATTTTGCAGATGGTGGAGAGCGTACTTGTTTATTTATGCAGGAAAGACGATTGTATTCCGGTTTTTATACGGCATCAGAATGAAATTGCCGGAGCTTTCCTCATCAGAAGGTTCTGGATGATTCCGGTCGTATTTTTCACCTTTGTGTTGTCAGGAGCTTCAGCACTGGATTTTGCAGCCGGATGGCCCATGATCTTCAAATCCGGGCTGCTTAAGGATGGCGCCTATGCGCTTGGCCTGGACTGCCTTGTGGCGGTACTGTGCTTCAATGATATTGCCATAACGAAGCATCCGGAAAAGAAATGCGCCCGGAGTGCCGTGCTTCTGTTTTCATACAGTACGGTGTTGCTGCTGCTTGCGGTATTGTCTATCAATACCCGCTGGATCGGATACGTAGGCGTCATATTCTGTGTGGCTGCCCATGAAGGGATTCACTTGTATTCATCCTATTCCGAGAAACGGGGTGAGCCGTTGTACAGTGCGGTAAGACGCGGGCTGAGGATCATGGACGTGCTTCCGGACAGCCATGCGAGTATGATGGGCCTTGAACGCGGCGACATCATACTGAGTATCAACAACAACGATATCCAGACGGATGAAGGCGTGAACGAGGCGCTTCGGGATTTTCCCACCTTTACATGGATAAGGGTGGCAGGCTGGGACGGTAAGGAAAGAATTGTCGAATACCGCTGTTTCCCGGGAGGCTACAATACGCTTGGAATTATTTCCGTTCCAAGAGAGAAGGAAGTTACTTATAATACGAGTTATTTTGAAAATATCAGTATTTTAAAAAATATCGTTAACCGTTTCAGGGGAATGGACAGACCGGTGTGATAGATGCGCTTCCGGTATCCCCGTGTGAATGGAGAGCGGTGTTTTGATGGGGGGGACAGGATGGAACTGATTCTGCAGCCGGTAGAGGAAAAACATATACAGGAGCTTGCCGCAATCTACAACTATTATGTGGCCAATACCACGGTTACCTTTCACTCGAATAAAATAGACATGGACGGAATGAGGGAAATTCTATTTGATGAGGATCCTCGATTTCCGTCTTATGCAATTTTTGAAGGAAACGAGCTCTGCGGATATTGCATTTTGTCGCATTTTAAGAAGCGGGAGGCTTATGACAGCACGGCTGAGGTAACCGTGTACCTGAAGCCGGGCTATGAAAGAAGGGGAATCGGTTCCTTTGCCGTTCGCAAGCTGGAGGAATTTGCCGTGCAAAACGGGTTTCATGCGCTGCTTGCCGTTGTATGTGAAGAGAACAAGGGAAGCATGGCACTCTTTACCGGACTTGGCTATAAAAAATGTGCGCATTACAGGGAGATAGGGATCAAATTCGGACGTCTGCTTGACGTGGTGTGTTTCCAGAAAATTATTTAAATCCGGGGGGATGCTTATGGATATCAAGGGAGCCGACAGCCTTTATATGGCCGCCCGCAAGGCGGGATTGAAGGAATACTCAAAAAACATATCAAATGGACAGTCAGGATATCTTCCATTTCTGGAAGGCGTTTTAAAAAACATTGAGATTATATACGAAGCAGACCTTGGAACAATAGACCTGCCCCTGAAAAAAATCGTCGGAACCTACACCTATGCAAGAAGCAGATCGTTTGCAGGAAATTTTATGCCGCTGCTCAAGCCGCGGAGCGAATTCGCACAGAAATGGATGAGCCTGTGCGCAGCACATATAAATGAAGGTATACGGGATCCGATCAAGGTTTATGAATATCTGAACTGGTTCTATGTAGTTGAAGGCAACAAACGGGTCAGCGTTCTCAAGTATTATGATGCCTATTCCATCCCCGGAAAGGTGTCCCGTCTGGTCCCCAAAAGAGATGAAAGCGATATCAATATATCCATATATTATGAATTTCTGGATTTTTATAAAAAAACCGGCATCAACCTGATCTGGTTTACCAGGAGAAATTCCTTCAACCAGCTGTTAAGCTACCTGGAAGGGTTCGTTCCGGACTTCAAGCTGGCGGGTATGGATAAATACAAATATTTCGCCAATTCCATATACCTTCCCTTCCGTAAGGTTTATCTGGACATGGGCGGGCAAAAACTGCCCATTACCACCGGAGACGCCTTTTTGGAATATGTCGCCGTATATGGTATGCCCAACAGTATGGACGAGGACGCACTGAGGTACAGGTTATCCGGCTTCATCGTGGAGCTTGAGCAGTTGTCCGGCAATCAAACCATAGACATTCAGACCATGCCGGTCGACACGGATGAAAACATCCTTACTACGCTGACTACGATCGTAAGGCCGAAGAAAACACTGAAGGTGGGTTTTGTTTATGCCAAGGATATAAAATCCTCCAGCTGGACCTATTCGCAGGAAATGGGCAGAAATCATGTGAACAATGTTTTCGGTGATTCCATCAGTACATCCTTTGTTGACAATGTACCTGAGACGCCGGAAGCCTACGAGACACTCAAAAAGCTTGCGGAAGAAGGGAACGACGTAATATTTGTCACCAGCCCTGCTTATATCAATGCAACCTTGAAAGCCGCGCTGGAATTCCCGGAAACAAAATTTCTCAACTGCTCGGAAACCCATTCCTACAAGCATGTCAACACCTATTTTGGCCGCATATACGAACCCAGGTTCCTTGCCGGCGTTGCCGCCGGGGCCGTTACGAAATCCAATATCATCGGGTATGTAGGTACCAATCCCATTCCCGGCGTTATAAACGGAATCAATTCCTTTGCACTGGGAGCCAGGTTGGTGAATCCCGCAGCCAGGGTAAAAGTGGCATGGCTCAACTGCTGGGACGACATGGTCGCCGCACAGAATGCAAGCAAGCTGCTGGTCGGGAAGGGAGCGGATGTGATATCCCATCATGATACGCTTTCCAACCGTGAATTTTCAAGGGAATTCGGCGTGTATTCCGTCCTCAGCGGTATCGGCGGGGATGGTGAGAACGAGTATATTGCTGCTCCCGTATGGAACTGGGGCGTTTTTTACGAAAAAATGCTTAGAAATTTGATTACCAGCAGGAAGTATTTCGGTCCCGGACAGAAGGTAATCAACTTCTGGTGGGGTATGGACTCCGGCATCGTGGATTTCTTCTATTCCAGAAGGCTGGTGCCCAGAGAGACACAGAAGCTGTTGGATTTTCTTAAGAAAATGATTGTAAGCGGGATGTTCCATCCGTTTACCGGACCGATATACGGCCAGGACGGCATATTGAGGGTGATGCAGGACCAGCTTGCAACACGTGAACAGATTGTTGGAATGGACTGGTATGTGGATAGTGTTGAAAGCACGCTGCCCCCGGTTTGCGAATAGACCGGGGACGCGCCCGTGCGGGTTGCCGATGAGCGTGCCGCCATCGGCTAAAAGCTGCAGTCAATGATGTGATAGCCATAGGCATTCACAATGGTGGTATTATTGTACGTCCGTGTCCTTTGGCTCATTCCGTAGTTCAAATGCTGATGGCCATGAAAAAAATAACGGGGCGAGTACTGGTCGATAAGATCCACAAAGCATTCAAACCCCTTGTGCGCGATGTCATCGCCGTCACCGAGGCCAAAAGCGGGTGCATGGGTCAACAGTATGTCGAACCCATTATTTCTTTTAATGGGCCATTTTAGTTTTCTGACCCTTCTTTCCATCTGCTTTTCAGTATACTGAAATTCCTGGTTGTTATAATTCATACAGCCGCCAAGGCCGATTATCCGTATCCCGTTATGGACTACCAGCCTGCCGTCCACAGAAACGCAACCCTCAGGCGGATTTTTCAAGTATCTTTTGTTGTGGTTGCCCGGTACATAAAACAGAGGCACATGAATCATTGTTACAAGAAACGAAAGATATTCAGCCTTTAAATCCCCGCATGATAAGACAAGCTCGATATCCTTGAAGCGTTCGTGGTCAAAATAATCCCATATATAGGGCTCTTCCCGGTCAGAAACAAGTAAAATTTTCATGAGTAAGTCACCATATCCGTCTCGTAGTAAAAGTAAGGTTTGTCTTTTATTATACGTTATTCGACTGTTTAAAACAACAAAAACGGCCAAATTCCTGCTTGACGAGCAGCAACGTACAGCCTTCATCGTTCACCATCGGATTCACCATCGGGGCAGAGGACCGGTAAACGCAGTCTTCACGATATCAGACAAACATTTCTTGGAGTCGTATTAATGTTTTATAGACTGGCAGGCTGCTTTTTCCATTCGGTATAAACCGGATATGATAGGATTTGAAATTACAGGAAATAATGAATGGTGATGTGCTCCTTATCGTGGTATAATTCATATAAGTACTTTTTGAGAAGCCTATTTATACATCAAGGGAGGAAGATTGAAGTGACGGTAAGCGTAAAGCAGCTATACAGGGAGTCCGGTAAATATTTTAGCAAACAGATTGAAATCGCAGGATGGGTAAGAACCATAAGAGATTCCAAAACCTTCGGCTTTATAGAGGTAAATGACGGTTCATTTTTTAAGAATCTTCAAATTGTATTTGATGAGGGTGTATTGGAAAACTTCAAAGAAATTGCAAAGCTGCCCCAGGGTTCATCCATCAAAGCCCGGGGAGAGCTGGTGGCGACACCCGATGCGAAGCAGCCCTTCGAACTCAGAGCTACCGCAATTGAAGTGGAAGGCTTATGTACTTCGGATTATCCCCTTCAGAAAAAACGTCATTCATTTGAGTTTCTCCGCACCATTGCTCATCTGAGGCCGAGAACAAATACCTTCTCTGCCGTTTTCAGGCTGAGGAGTGCGGCATCCTATGCAATTCACAGCTTTTTCCAGGAGAAAGGCTTTATATATGTTCAGACTCCGATCATTACCGGAAGTGACTGTGAGGGTGCTGGTGAAATGTTCAGGGTGACAACGCTTGATCCGGATAAGCTGCCCAGAGACGATCAGGGTGGTGTTGATTATTCGGAAGACTTTTTCGGAAGACAGACCAGCCTCACCGTCAGCGGCCAGCTTACCGGCGAGACCTATTGCATGGCATTCGGCAAAATATATACCTTCGGTCCTACCTTCAGGGCTGAAAATTCCAATACGGCCAGGCATGCTTCGGAATTCTGGATGATTGAACCGGAGATCGCCTTCGCCGGCTTGCAGGAGGATATGGCACTGGCTGAAGAAATGATGAAATACCTGATCAACTATTGCCTTGAAAATGTCCCCGAGGAAATGGAATTTTTCAATAGTTTTGTAGACAATACACTGCTTGATCGCTTGCACAATGTGGTAAATTCAGATTTTGGGCATGTTACGTATACGGAAGCGGTAGAACTTCTGGAAAAGGAGAATTCAAGCTTCGAATATCCTGTAAAGTGGGGGAGCGACCTTCAGACAGAGCATGAACGGTATCTGACGGAAAAAATCTTCAAGAGGCCGGTTTTCGTGACAGATTATCCGAAGGATATCAAAGCATTTTACATGAGGCTGAACGACGACGGAAAAACCGTTGCAGCCATGGATCTGCTGGTTCCGGGAGTCGGAGAAATTATTGGAGGCAGTCAGAGGGAAGAACGTTATGATCTGCTGACAAAAAGAATGGATGAGCTGGGACTGGAACAGGAAGATTATAAATGGTACCTGGATTTGAGAAAATATGGCGGCACAAAACACGCCGGTTTTGGACTCGGCTTTGAAAGAGCCGTGATGTATCTAAGCGGGATGGCAAATATAAGGGATGTCATTCCCTTCCCAAGAACGCCTAAGTCTGCGGATTTTTAAAATGATATAAAATACAGGGAGGTAGTATGATGAGCGAAATAATGAATCAACAGCCGAGAGTGGATAAGATCAAAATATCCGAAGAAGTTGTAGCAACCATCGCAGGTATCGCGGCATCAGAAATCGAAAGCCTTGCATCAATGAGCGGGGGCCTTGTTGATGGGATTGCAGGGATGCTGGGCAGGAAAAATCTCGGAAAAGGAATCAAAGTGGAAATAAAAGACAACAGCGTAAGCATTGACCTCTCCATCGTTATGCAATACGGCTGCAAAATGCATGAGGTCGCTCGTGAAATACAGACCAGAGTGCGTGACGCCGTTGAAAATATGACGGGTATGGAGGTTGTTTCCGTAGATGTCAACGTACTTGGCGTCAGCGTCGACAGGGGAGCTGGGAAGATCGAAGTGGTGGACGAGCTTCCGCGTCAGGCCTGACCGGTAATAGGGGAACGTATTATTTGATGATGAAAAAAAGACTGATTAAACTGCTGATTGTACTTTCATCAGCATTACTGCTCACGATTCTGATTTTATTTACAAACAGCTTTGATGAACTGATCCATTTGATAAACAGTGCAAAATGGTACTGGCTGGCCGCCGGCTTTGCATGTATGGTTATGTACTGGGTGCTGGATGCGGTCCTGCTGCATACCATAACCGTCAACATGCTGGAAAGGCAGCCATTAAGGGATTCTATCCGTGTTACCATGATCGGGCAGTTTTTCAATGCGATAACACCACTGTCGGGGGCAGGTCAGCCGGTGCAGGTCTATGTCATGGTAAAGAACGGCATCAAACCCGGCCATGCGGCATCCGTAGTCATTGTTAAAACAGTGCTGCACCAGTTGGTTATTGTTGTGTATTCCGTTGCGGCCTATATTTTCAGGGGCGGCTTGTTTGCCGCCCGCATACCGCAGTTTTATTACTTCTTTATATTGGGATTGCTGGTCAACACCGCCTTTCTGTTTTTCTACCTTCTTTTCCTTTACAACCGGCAAGCAGCCAGAAAAGTGCTTATGATGGTCTTCAAGCTTCTAAGGAAGCTAAGGTTTGTAAAAAAGGCGGATGCGATGGAAAAGAAAATCGATTCTGAACTGACGAGCTTCAGTGAGGGGGCGGCGATACTCAATGGAAGCCGCCGGACGCTTTTATATCTGATCCTTGTGCAAATATTGCAATTCACCTTTATTTTTGCGATACCGTATTTCATACAGCTGGCTGTGGAACCTCAAAGGGTTGCACTGCTGAACATCCTGGCGGCACAGTCGATGATCACGCTGATTTCGCTGCTGGTACCAACACCCGGTGCGACGGGCGGGGTTGAAGGACTCAGCTACTTATTCTACGGATTATTTTTTACAAAAAGCTTTATCATACCGGTCATACTGATTTATAGACTATTGACCTATTATGCGTCTGTTATCTTCGGAGGGCTTTTTGCCCTTACAGCGCCGGAAAAACCATTGAAAGAAGTAACCTGACAAAACTGCACTTCAATTTTTTTATCTTTCCGAAAATGATTAGACATTATTACAATAACTTCGTATTATCAAGTGTAAACATTTTAATGAGAGCATGTTCATCGTGGATGCAACATGTCAAACATGGATAAAAGGGGTAATGGAAATGGAAAGATTACATCGTTCCAAAAGAAACAAAGTAATATTGGGCGTGTGCGGCGGTTTGGCAGAGTATTTCAGGATAGACCCTACACTGGTAAGAATCCTGTGCATACTGATTGCGATTCCGGGTCCTGGTATATTAATGTATCTGGTAGCAGCGCTGATCATGCCTGAAGACCGTGATTTTACGGCGCGTGAGGAGCAATGGAGAAGCAGTACCGGTACCTATACGGGCGACTATTCCGGTAAAACCGCTGACACTGGAAATGAGGCGGATACCGGCTTTGATACCGGGTTCAACAGTGATGCCGATGAATGGGATCGACCTTCGAAATACCATTCCGAGAAAAACAGACTGGTCTTCGGCGCCATACTGGTAGGTCTTGGTATATTGTTCCTGGGCAAGCAAATCATGCCTGCACTGTTTGATTTAAAATACTTGGTGCCGCTGCTGTTGATCGGTATTGGCGGAATCATTGTATTCAAGGGGAGGAAGTAACAACATGCGTTATAATGGAAAAGGCCTAGGTTTGGGTATTTTCCTGCTGACACTGGGTATTCTGTGGCTGCTGTCTATGGCCAAA
>JAEZMC010000178.1 GCA_023435805.1 Bacillota bacterium
TGATTTAACCGCTATGGCAATCTCCCTGCCCAGCTTTGTAAACGCCTTGCCGCGCTGCGCATCCGATTTGCCTTTTTTAATTCTTATGTTTGCCCATTTGGAATGGCCTGACATATATATCCCTCCAATATAAAAAGCTTTATTTCCACACATCGGAAAATATATTTACATGAAATACCCGTTTGTGTAAAATAGTCTTGACATTTTCTTACATATTTAAATTAATTTAGGACGTCTTAAAACCTGCACTAATATGATACCATATACCGTCTAAAAGATAAAGGGTGGGCTTTATATGGATTTTGAGATTTTGTATGTTCTGGCCGCTTTGCCGGCCCTGCTGCTTCTGACTGCATGTGCGGTATTTTTTATTCTTTATGTCCGGTGCCGGCGTGAATGCAGAAGGGTCCGGAGTCTTCTTTTAAAGGAAACAGAATGTGCCGTAAGAAAAACCGATTTTTTTACCAATATGACGCATGAGATGAAAACGCCGCTGAGCGTTATACTTGGCGCATTACAGCTGATAGAATTGAAGAGGAACGGACAGCCTGACGAAGAAAACCACCTGACCGGAAATTTAAAAATCATCAAATACAACTGTTACAGGCTGCTGCGTCTGACCAACAATCTGCTGGATCTCACAAAAATGGAGGCTGGTTATCTGAAGCTCAACGCCGTTAATTGCGACCTGATCCTTTTGCTCGAGGAAATTGTGCAGTCGGTCACGCCCTATGCCGTACAAAAGCAATTGACGCTATATTTTGATAAACCGATTGAACCCATTATCACTGCGGTTGACATAGAGAAAACAGAACGTATCATGCTGAACCTGCTGTCCAATGCCATCAAATTTACCCGGCCCGGAGGTTCCATCCATGTTTCCGCCCACATGGCTGACAACCGGATCAGCATATCTGTTAAGGATTCAGGTGAAGGCATTCCCTCCGATAAGCAGGATGAGGTGTTCAGCAGATTCAAACAGGCAGGAAGCTGCACCTCCGCTGAAAGCGAAGGGAGCGGAATCGGCCTTTCTCTGGTTAAATCCTTTGTGGAAATACATCAGGGCAGCATTCGGATCATCAGTGAACAGGGCAGAGGGTGCGAATTCATCATTGATCTCCCTGTAAGGCATGTGGGAGAAAATTCAGAAGTGCCGGCGGCAACCGACTTCAATATCAGGCTGGCGGAAGCAACTAAAATTGAATTTTCTCCTTTTCATTACATTGCATCCTGATTGACTATCTGAGCGCTACCAGCACACACGCCTGAACCGCTGTCAGTCCCTTTTCCTCTGCAAATTCCAGAAGCTCGTCATTATAGGTTCCCGGCTGAAACCAAATGTTTTTAATATCCAGACGGGCTGCTTCCTCCAATATGGGTCTTCCCCGCTTCGGCGATACGACCATGTCGATGACCTCCGGCTTTTCCGGCAGCGAGCTCAGGTCTTTATAGCATGTTTGCCCCTCTATTTCACTGTAATTGGGATTCACCGGAAAAACCCTGTACCCTCTTCTCAGCAGTTTTCTAAATATCATATTCCCGTATTTTTCCGGATCGGTATTGGCTCCTACCACTGCCCAAACCTTCTTCTCCAGCATCATTTCTTCCAGCATGACTATCACACTCCTACTGTAATGTAAGCCTTTTCACCTGCCTGAATAAAAGCCCTCGCATTGGTGGCCTCGGTCAGCAGGGCGGAAAAGGCTTCATATTCGTCAACAGGTACATGCAGGTATAGATCAACATTCTGCGCATATACGGTGTCCTTGATCCTGTACCCCTTTGACGCGACAATTGCCTGCACTTTACCGAGCAGTGAATAATCCAGCGCAATCCACGCTTCAATACAAAGCTGCCTTTTGACGATCCCGGCGGCTTCAATACCCAACGCAGCACTTTTGCCGTAAGCCCTCACCAGCCCCGCGGCACCAAGCAGCGTCCCGCCGAAGTAACGGGTCACTACCACCGCCGCATCCTGCACTTCAAGCTTTTTCAAGGCTTCCAGCACAGGCAGTCCCGCCGTTCCGGAGGGTTCTCCGTCGTCGCTGAATTTCTGCAATATATTATTACCGCATATATAATATGCGTAAACATTGTGTGCAGCATCCCAGTACCTGGATTTCAGGCCGTTGACAAAGCTCTGCGCCTCCTCTTCCGAAACAACCGGTTTTACGGTAGCGATGAACCTTGATTTTTTTTCCTCCAGCTCCGCTGAGGCTTCTGCCCGGACGGTAAGGTATTCCTTGCGCATATGCAGCTCCCATCATTCCTGAAATAATAAAAGACAGCAGGTTACCCCGCTATCTTTTATTTTACTATAAATAAATAATTCCGCAATTGACCTTTCAGAACACATGACCCAATATCCTAAACGGCTACAGAGGTAATCTCCTTGAACATTTTATAGGAAAGGTTCAATAATGCCTTATCCTGGCTGTAGGTAACCAGTTTCATTGCCTCGTCAATTTCAAAATACCCCGCATCCATAAATTTTTCCTGCTCATTGACTTTGTAATACAGATTATTTGACTTCATGATGTACCAGACAATTTTGTTGCAGACCGGTTTTTGACGTGTTACGGAAAAGAACTCATAATTGGTGTGCCCAGCTGTAGAAACAATCTCCGACGCAATGTCAGCTTCCTCTTTTACTCTCTTGAGTGCGACTTCATTAGACAGCTCCCCGCTTCGAATGACTCCTTTCGGAAAGACCCACTCACCCTTTTCATTCCTCAGGAGAAACACTTTGTTGCCGCAGAAGACAATGCCCCCCGCGCAGTTTCTAACTAACATATTAAGGTCCCTTCCTTTCACTCGGAGTGCTCACCCGTCCACATTGTGGCACCTCCGTTAATATATATTTATTTTATCCCATACAGATGAATTATACAACTTGCATAAAGGTTCAAAAGTCAATTTCCTAACAGTTTATTAACAATACTCGTCACGAAACTACATATTCTCGTATTCTTTCTGCCTTTGTTCTTTTCAGCCTGGCCTTTACGGAAATCCCGTCCTGGAGGTACGCCTGTTCCAGTATGCATCCGTTTTCATGCAGATATGGAACAACCCAGCCCACATGGTACGGTACAATCAGCAGGACCTCCTCCTCATCGGGAGCCAATGCTGCGGAAACAGCGGATAGCAGTGTGTCGATACCGTCGCCGTTCAGCGCTGAGACCTCTATGGTACCGGCACCGTACTGCAGTGCGGTCTTCCGTTCGCAGCCCGCAGCCACCCTGTCCAGTTTGTTGAGCACCATCAGCACCGGCTTGCTGCCGGCTCCCAGGTTGTGTAGCAGGTTTTCCACCACAGTGACATGCTCTTCGGCTTCCTCGTCGGACATATCCACCACGTGCAGCAGCAGGTCAGCTGAAACAGCTTCCTCCAGTGTTGATTGGAAAGCCTCCACCAGCTCATGGGGAAGCTTTCTGATAAAACCGACGGTATCGATGAGCAATATTTCCTTTCCATCGGGTAAAACCAGCTTCCTTGTGGTGGGATCCAGCGTTGCAAACAGCTTGTCTTCCGCAAGAACGGAGCTATTGCACAACCGGTTCATCAGTGTCGATTTCCCGGAGTTGGTGTAGCCGACCAGCGCGGCAACAGGTATGGCATTTCTTCTCCTGCTTTCTCTGGCAAGCATTCTGCGCTTTGCAACATTGCCCAGTTCCTCCTCCAGCGCGCTCACTCTTCTGCGTATATGCCGTCTGTCCACCTCCAGCTTCTTCTCTCCCGGCCCGCGTGTGCCAATCCCTCCGCCGAGTCTGGATAGCTGGCCGCCAAGTCCGGTCAGGCGCGGAAGCCTGTATTTAAGCTGTGCAAGCTCTACCTGCAGCTTACCTTCGCTTGACCTGGCCCGCTGCGCAAAAATATCCAGAATCAACATGGTTCTGTCCAGCACCTTGGCACCGGTTACCCCTTCTATATTCCTGATCTGGGCACCGGAAAGCTCCTCGTCAAATACCAGCGTATCTGCCCCGAGCGCTTGAAGCATCAGGCTCAGCTGTTCTATTTTTCCGCGTCCCATATAAAATGCAGAATCTCTGGCAGCCCGCCGCTGAAGCACTTTGTCCAGAACCGTCAGGCCGGCGGTCCGTGCAAGCTCGCCCAATTCCTCCAGTGACCTCGCGGCTTCATCCGCGGTATCGGCCTGTTTCTCCCCGGTTAATGCAAGCCCGACCAGAAGCGCCTTTTCCCGGTCGGCCTGCGGATTGCTTCCCTGATTGGCTGAAAACCTGTCCCTTTCCATGATGATTTCCAAAAGAAACTGAGTTTCGTCACATTGATGGAAAGGTCCGAAAATGTCGGCACTTTTCGTATTGCCGTTCCCACTGCCGTTGTCCGTACCGGATTTGGCGACATTTTCGCCGGTCCTCGGCAGCGCAGCCGTGATGCCGGTGATTTTCCCGCCAAAGGCCCCTATCGCAACCATTGCATCCATGTTCAGCACGAGCAGTGAATTGATATCCACCGCGGACAGCATGGCATCGCCGTTCGGATGCGTATGCACACAGCGTATGCCCGAAAGCCTTTCCTTGCTGCGGCGGCCTTCCACCTGCGAAAGCGTGACCGTCCCGCTGTCGCCGATACTGATATCCAGTACGGCGCCCTTTCGGTTGAGATAAACCGCAATTTCACGGTTGATACGGCATGATACGTCCGCTATGCACTGTACCAGCTCCTCTGGCAGGAAGCTGCCGTCCGGCACCATTTCGTACAAGGCGCTCAACTCGTTCAGTATGGACTCCTTCAAGGATTGGGTATTCCCGCTGATTTCCCTCTCTGTCATTGTTTCAACGTCTCCGATATCTTCTGGTATAAGTCTGTCCTATCGTATTTTTTCCCTCTGAACGGGACTTGCTCCGTATTTCCGACCGGCTTCAAAAGATTTAACCCGTCGGAAAGAAGGCTGAAGGAAATACCTGATGCGTTCAGCACCGTAGGAGCAATGTCCAGGAAGGACGCCGCAATTTCTTTTTCACTGTACACCCTGTTGTCGGGAGTGATGATGAACAGCGGCACAAATTCCAAATATTTCCCATCCAGTGTCAGCGATGCCTGTTTGAAAAGATCACTTTTTATGTTCGGCGTATGATCCCCGAATATAAATATATAGGCATTGCCGTAGTCCTTTCTGATAGACTCGGTATAATCCCTGATCGTTTCATCCACATAGGACATGGTATTGAAATAATTCCTCACCGTATTGTCCTCTATATCCGCATAGGCCTCGTTGTTATAGTAGTTCAGCACATTGGTAAAGGGGCCGTGGCTGGACATGGTAATCACATAGGAAAGCAAAGGCTCCCGGGCAGCTTTCGATTTGTCCAGCGCAAAATCAAACACAGCCTTGTCCGGCGCACCCCAGCCAACATCCCGCAGGCCCATTTTCGTTATATCATAAAACTCTTTGAACCCGTATTTGTGGAATGCCACATCCCTGTTATAAAACCGTCCGAGGTTCCCGTGAAAGGCATTGATTTCGTAGGAGGCTGCCGATAGCTTCGATATGAAGGAATTGGGGCTGTTGTAGGTGGTGAGCTTGATGGCCGGATAGGTTTCAAGAGGTTCCAGGCTGTTGATAATGGAAAATTCGCTGTCGGACGTGCCACCGCCCAGATGGTAGCTCAGCATGTACGGGTAATATACACTGCTCCGGGTTAACGAATTCATGTACGGCATCACGTAGCCGTCCCCGTATTTTTGATTTACTACGGCGGCATCCATGGATTCCACCTGAATGATGAAAAAGCTCGGGTGTTGTTCGGTTACTGCTTCATTCGTCTGTTCCCTTCCGTACTTCAAGCTGCTGATATGCTCTTCCGTATTCTTGTTTTGATAAATGCTTACGGCATTGTTCACCAAGGTTCCGTAACGCTGCACAATACGGGATTCTCCTGAAAACATGCTTTTGACGATATGGTACAGTGAATTCCCCTCCCTGTAGTGATTATACTCGGCATAAGATAGCGCAAAGACAGCACAGACAACAGCGACAATAATCAATACGGAAAACTTTTTTCTTAACCGGTTCGCTCTGAAATAGGTCAGGGAAAGGTAAATAAAAAACGGCAGATCGAGGACGGCCACCAGCAGCAGCGGACTCTTGGGTGAAGATGCATTCTTTACCGCCGTGAAGCCTTCGTAGAAGTTTGATATGGCCTGTTCGATATGCAGATAATTATGGAAATACAAATAATAGGATAAATTCACTACGATATAGACGATCTGCAGGCAGTAGAAGGTTACGAACAATGCCCGGGATTTAAAACGGAAAAGCACCGGATACGTAATGACGAGGACCAGCAGCGTAACCATCAGCTTGTACCGGAGCATCCATCTGTCGGCGTTGGGCACGATAAAATGATTGAATAGTGCGATTTTTACCGCATTGACCAGTACAAAGCAGACAATTGCTGCTGCAACGATGATATCTGTTTTCGTTTCAAATGCATCGGCAAACCAGGTTTTCAATTTTACAAATAGCTTTTCAGGCATTGCTCAACTCCATTCTATTGATGCTGCCGCTTACTTCTTCGGAAGAACTTTAAAAGTTCTGCGGAAGGTACGCCGGCAGCTTCTTATCAATCAATTTTACATTTAATCTGGCGAATCTCTGAAGACCGCCTTCCAGCTCTATTTCAGGCCATCCGCCCTGTATCAGCGGACGGGCGTATTCAATAAAATCGTCCGTTACATCGATACCGCCGGGAGCAAGCCATTCCTTCGGCAAATACCTGGCCGAATTGGCCACGATTTCCAGCTTCACCTTGTCGTACAGCACCTTGTAGTCCGTTCCCGAAGCACGCAGTATGGTCGCCATCCAGCCCGAGCCTTCCTCCAGTGCTATTTGGACCGCTTTTTTGCCCACTTCATAAGCCTCTTCAAGGTCAACAGGCGACGCATGTATCGATGTTGAACGCTGTATAACGCCCGGCAGCTGGCCCGTTACCTGCCCCCTTGCTTTGATGCCTTTATCATTCAGGTAATTGACCACCACCTGGGCCGCCGTTGTCCTGCTCGCGCCGTATTCCACATGGCCGAAGGCATCTCGCGCCTCCCCGAGGCTGCCCACATCAAACCCCTCATTTACAACCACAATACAGCGGCCCGATCTCTGAAGCTCGGAATTTACATTCTCCGCGAGGGATTCCAGATTATGTCCCGACTCCGCCATATAAAGCTGCAGCGGCATTTCCCTTTGGGGGTCTGCAAGCCTTGCCGCGGCAGTAATATAGCCGGATTTCCTGCCCATTGCCTGAAGTACGGATACTGGCTCCGAGCCGCTCATGCCCCTGTTTTCCTCATTCACGTTCTGTATGAGGTGGGCCCAGTATCTGGCCGCGCTTCCATAGCCAGGCGTATGGTCGATGATGGTGAACCGGTCATCACCCAGGTCATTGTCAATGGTTTTGGGTACACCCGCTACTACCAGTTCAAGCCCCTTTTCCCTTGCCAGCTTCGACACCTTTCCTGCCGTATCCATGGAATCATTGCCGCCGATATAGAAAAAATATCCGATATCGTGTGCTTTCATCACCTCGATAATTCGGTCAAAATCCGCCGTCTGATGAGATCCGAGCTTGTACCTGCAGGTGCCGACCGCTCCGGCTGCCGGTGTTCTGCGCAGTCTTTTCAATTCCTCCATGGGCTGTTTGCCCATATCGATCAGTTCTTCCAACAATACACCCTCAATTCCATGCCAGCCGGCATAAACATTGCCGATCTGATCGGGGTATGAAAAACAGGCTTCAATAACACCCTGCAAAGAAGCATTTATAACGGGTGAAGGCCCTCCGGACTGTGCGACCAGTGCATTTCTTTTCATCATATGACCCTCCTGTCAGTAATCACAATCTCAACATAAGATTATAACATAATGAAGGGTGGGTTGTATCAGTCAAATGGTGATATTTACACATAATTTACAAGCAGAAGCTAAAGCAAAAGCAATGCCAATCCGATAACTAATATAATCGTATATTACCAGAAGGAGATTTGCCATGGACGGCACAATGATCATAATGGATTATTCCTCCTATGAGCGGCAGAAGATGCGCCACATTATAGAGAAGACAGGCAGCTTCAATGTGATTGAAGTAACCAGCAATAACCAGTTCAAACTGCTCGATCTGGATATTGACGATCTGAAGCTTGTACTTATGGATCTTGCCTTTCCATCAGAAAGCGATGGCTTTGAAGCGCTTTCAAGGATCCGGTCCTCCGAAAATAAAAATGTTCCCATTATCGTTCTGACGCGTTCAGACAGGTATGAGCTCAAGAAGGAAGCGCAGAAATATTTCGTGAATGATTATATTATCAAGCCATATCAGGTGAAAAGGCTCGAAAGCTCACTGAAAAGCTTTGTCCGGGTAGTTAGGAACTTCCATTATGACACCACGCAAATACAGGAAATCAGAATGTCCTTTGATGATTATGTCGCACGGGAGATTAAGTATGCCAAACGCACACAAAACCCCTTATCCTTCATTCTCATCACCACGCTCCAGCTCCCGGCCGCTTCACCCGCAGAGCCGCAGAAGACCACCGTTGACAGGGCTTCCATTTTTGCAATAGCTGCGCAAAAAGCAAGGGAATCCCTGCGGACGACGGATCTGATCATCATGAATCATGACAGGGATGTGATCATCATACTGCCCTGCACCGATGAGGATGGTGCAAGGCAGGTCAGCGATAAAATAAGGGGTTTGATGGATGCAGAGCTTGAAAAAATGAACACCACTCCGGATGAATATATTTACCCGGTATATGTTACCTATCCGAAGGATGGTGACAGCTTCCAAATGCTTATGGAAACGGCCTTCAAGAAAATATCCGACAAAGAGATGCTGGAAAGAATCATTTCCATTCCTTCAGACACGCGAAAATACGCGGACAGGAGCTATAACAAATACAGGAAATGGTTCTAGCCGAATGCTGCGGTTTCTTCCAACGTATCTGATCTCAGAGACTGTCCGGAGCAAAGGCTTCATGACGCGTCAACCCGGTGGTATTATTCCCTTCCCGTGTGGCCAAAGCCTCCGCCCCTGTCCTCGCCGAACTCACGCGGGTCGGGATGGGGAATGAAGCTGGCTCTGATGTATCTGCAAAAGACCATTTGGGCAATTCTCTCACCCTTTTTAATATAAATGGTCCCATAAGGATTTTTATGCTTGTCGATATATATTTTTTGTCCGGCGATCTGAAGGCTTGAAGCAATGTCGGGCATGATGCCCTTTTCAACAGTCAGATATTCCATCAGTTCCACTTCTGTGTAATTATCATACAGCTCCTTAAGCATGTCGGGGCACAGGGCAATCTGATATGGGAGATCGGCTATATTGTATGTATTTTGCAAAATCACCCCGACCGTATCCCTGTAATCGCTATCGATGGTGCCGGGGGCATTGGGCATGCGGAGCCCGGTTTTAAGTGACAAACCGCTTCTCGGCCTGATTTGTGCTTCCATATCCTCATCGATGGCCATGGTAAAATTCAATGGCATGATTCTTGTCTCGCCGGGCCTGATTGCCATATCTTCCGTGGCATAAAGGTCGCAGCCCGCAGCATGCTTGGATGCGTATTGCGGTGTCCTGCCTCCTTCTTCCACCTTGATGTACACATTCGCACTGTTTTCCATTGCACCTCTCCTTTTCATTGGACGCTGCGCGGCAGCGGTCTTTTATACGGATTTTGATCCTCTGTTACACACCTCTGTAATAATGCCCTTTTGTAAATCCATTTGCCTTGATTCCTGACACCAGACCTTCAAACACCTCAGGAACCGGCCCTTTTACCGCGGCTGCAGCCCTGTGAAGCTTTACAAGCTCCTTTACCGTTTCGTAAGGCTCGTCCCATATATACAGCCTGAATATGTCTGTGCCTGCCTCTTTCAGGCTGTACAGGCTGTCAGGCACAAACAATACGTTCGAATTTAAAATCGTACTCCTGCAATCCAATCTGTCACATATGACGGGAAATTCCATTCCCATCCTGTCCTGCAGCTTGTAATCCCCTTTGCTGCAGCAGCCGCTGCACTTGGCAGAAGCATTCAAGCCGCCTTCCACACAGCCTGCAGGGCAGTATTCGCTGATCATCAGCGGCAGCCTGCCGTAAACGGCTGTCTCAATAACAGGCTTGCGGTCCGGCTCAATGGCTTTGATGAGATGGCTGATTTGCCGCAGGGTAAGCTCTGCGGAGAGTGCCGCACTTTCCAGACCCATTTTTACAGCCTCATTGACTGACAGGGCATTGAACAGGTTGAGGGAAATATCCCCCGCCAGTCTTGGGCCGGCAGCCGATGCTGCTTTTATCCTCCGCAGTGTGCCTATGTTTCCTGCAAGGACGCCGTCCAACCCGTATTCCCCATATCTGTCGAAAAGTTTGTCGTCAAGAAGCCTTTCATGCCTCCCTTTTGTAATGGCCGGCAGCCATGCGAACACTTCCGTCCCGGCCGCCTTTACCGCCTGCAGCTGCTCCCTGAAGCCCGTCCGCTCCAGAGCGGTCACCGGCAGGTAAAGCCTGTCCGCTCCAAGGCCGGAATAATCCGTGTCCGGTTCCCATCTGTAAAAGTATAGAGAAATGGCGGGTCCTGCAGCAGGTTCTGCCGCGCCGGATACGGATACTGCCTGTATCCGCCGAAGCTCCCCGTCAATGCGTGCGACGATTCCTTCGCTGCTGCGCGAGCCGCCGTACCGCTTCGCTCTCAGCCCCAGCAGGTTATCGAGCGCCCGGCGTCTGACCTCGTTTATTTCACTGACCGGAAGGGAAAGGCCGTTCTCCAGCTCAATACGAAGTTCCTCAAAATCAAACGGCGTGGATCCGGTCCTGCTAAGCTGGTCAATGAGGCGTTCTTCGGTTAAGGGCCTGTGAATGGCCGCTTCCGGCAGAACCGTTCCCTCCTCGGACACGGCAAACCTCTCGTCCTGCACTTTCAGCATCAATGGCATCCCGGCTTTCAGTTCGGCATACCCCTTGATTTTAATTCGTTTCATGCTTTTACCGCTGAAGGATTCGCGTGCAGACCTGTTAAGCTGTACATCCGTCGTTTTGTATACCTTGTGTCCGGGCCTGATATTTCCCTTGAAGCGGCCCATTGCCACCACTTCACCCTTCGCGGCCGTTTTTATTGTCTGACCGCCGGCATCCCGTTTCGACAGCGATGAGACTACGCCTCCGGGGCTATCGGACCGTCCTGCCCATAGCTCCACACCGTCACCGACGGACAGACTGTCCTCCAGCCGCAAGCTCACCGTTTGTGCCGCAGGGTCATATGCCTTCACGCTGCCGAGGTATATTCCGCTGTGATTGGGTTTTTCAAAGCACATCATGTCCCGTCCGGTTTTGCCCTTCATGTAACCTGAGGAAAAACCGCCCCGGTTGAATATCTGCAGCAGGTCATGCATGTCCTCTTCAACAGCCGCAAGGTCATTTCCGTTTCCGTCCCGAGCCGGCAGCTTCCCTGCCAGCGCCATATCCAGGTACTTTCTGTAGATCCGCACAACCGTTGCCACATATTCGGCGCTTTTCATCCTGCCTTCTATTTTCAGCGATCGTATGCCTGAAGCCGCAATTTCACCGATATGCTCCAGTGAACACATATCCTTTGGGCTGAGAAGGAATTGAGCCTCATCGCCGGCTTGCTTTCCGCCAGACAGCCTGTAAGGCAGCCTGCAGGGCTGCGCACACCTGCCCCGGTTGCCGCTCCTGCCTCCGATGATGCTGCTCATCAGGCATTGGCCCGAGTAGCAAATACACAATGCACCATGCACGAATACCTCCACCTCGAGCGGTGTGCATGCCGCAATCTCCGACGCTTCCCGCAGCGTTACCTCCCTGGCCAGCACCACTCTCCGGAAGCCCATGCCCTCCAGCGCCCGTACACCCGCCAGGTCGTAAACGGTCATCTGTGTGCTGCCGTGCAGCGGTACATCGGGCATAATGCGGTACAAAGCACCGGCCAGTCCCAAATCCTGCACAATAATACCGTCAATGCCGGCCTCCCGTGCTTCTGCGGCAAAATGCAGCGCCTGTTTCATCTCATCATCCGACACCAGCGTATTCATGGTCAGATAAATATTGACTCCCCTGACGTGCGCGTATTCCATTTCTCCCTTCAATTCCGCCATATCGAAATTGCTCGCCTGCTGCCTGGCGTTAAACAGCCTGCCTCCCAAATATACCGCATCGGCGCCGTTTTCCACAGCGGCATGCAGCGCCTCGCTGCTTCCGGCCGGTGCCAGCAGTTCAATTTTCTTATTCATGCCATCACCTACTTGCCTTTGCCATCAGCTCCATCACAGCCGGTGTGATATCCGTAAGCGACCGGATCTCCACCTTTACATTGTCCGGCAGCTTTCCGTAGAGTATTGTCGGAACAGGATTCTTCGTATGTGTCTTCACCGTAATGTCTTCTATGTTGCCATGATCACTGGTAATAAAAAGCAGGTCCTCCTCCGGCTTCAACAGCCGTATCAATGCATCCAGAAAGGCATCCAGCGTTTCAATCGTTCTGATCGCCAGCTGCATATCCATTTTATGTCCCACCAGGTCGGTCAAGAAGTGTTCAAACAGTGTAAAATCATACTCCTGCGCTATGGAATAATATCTTGAAGCAGCTTCTTCCGGTGTAACCGTATATGAATCGTAACCGCTGTCAACGATAATCTGTCCCGTTATGTCATGGTATATTCCCTTGCCTTCGTTGTATTCCTCAATTCTCCTGAAATCCATTCCTGCGGACATAGTCATGACAGAGGTGACGGACGGCTTATAACGCTTGTCTGAAGGATCGTGCATCCTGTCCAGGTATTCCTGCCTGTATACGTTGGCATTGGCCACTCTGAATCCCTTATTCAGCAGCATTTTGAACAGGTTGTCCTGCTCAATGATATCACGCAGGGGTTTTGTCGGCTGTGCATTGACATGGCGTCCGACCGCCCGTGATGCGTTTACTCCCGTGAATATGGCCGTCTGACCGGTAGCACTCTGGGGTAATCCCGGCACGTCAAGCAGCGGGTCCGTTATCAGGACAAGCCCTTCTGTGAAAAGCCTGTCAAGGGCCGGCGTCCTTGCTGCGTATAAGGGGTTTCTGTCCGCGTCATTTTCTCCTATCCCGAATCCATCTATAAAAACAAACAACATTCTCATTTAAGTCACTCCAATTTAATAAAAACTCGATGTATCAAGCCCACTCTTGTTTTTGTTTCGGTATTAATGACGGTATTAAAAATCGCTCCGCAAAGGTATTCTTAACGGAGCGATTACAATCCATCATTTATTGTATTCCATACAGCATCCTGCTCCGGTTCCGGATACCGGTAATCATTCCTTCATCCGGGATGCCTTATCCAGCGTATTGCGCACCTCGCCCAATTCCGCCTCTCTTTTTGCCAGCTCAAGCCTGAGATTTGAATTCGATTCCGCCAGTGTTGCATTCTCCTGCGCTATGCGCTGTTTCTCCTCCCGCAGGCTTTCAAGCTCATCCTGCGCCGTTTTCAGCTCTTTTTTCAAGCTCGATTCTCTATCGTGGCATTTAAAAAAGTCATCGCCTACGTTTATCGCTGTCAGAACCGCAGCCATGGAGGTGCTCAATGTATTGCTGGACCGCATGATTTCATTCATTTTTCTGTCGATATAAAGGCCAACCCTCTGTATATACTCTTCAGGCTCTGTGCCGACAACCGTATACTCCTTGCCGGCAATCCTCAGTTCCACCTTGTTTCTGGCAGTCAAATAAATCAGCATCCTTTCGGCAGGCAATAGCCTTCATTCCCCTCCACCAAGCTGAGGCAGTATGGATCTCACCCATTGCAAGCGTCCAAATCGTATTTAGCGTCCAAACTCATTATACTATATTCCGCCAAAAAAGCATATATTTTATACAATAAAGCAGAAAAACGGAATTTAAAGGAGCAGGCCCGTTAACGGCAATCCTGCTCCTTCATGCATGCGTTTATTTTAAATTTTTAGAGGACTGCTCGGAATTCACTCCGCTTTGGGTTCTTCCTTTACGCCATCCTTGCCGCTCGCATAATTCCGGAGTATATTGGTGATGTCCACACCGGTCAATCCTTTAACTGTCTCAGGCAGCTGCGCCATAATGCTGGTGATGTCCTTCGTAATCTTCGATGCGCCTGAATCGCCGATCATAACGATCTTCTCCGTCTTGGAAAGAGGCTGTGCGATAGCGGATGCAACCTCAGGCAGCTTTTCGATGACCATCTGGGCAATAGCTGCGTCATTGAACTGCTTGTAAGCTTCCGCCTTTTTGGTCAGTGCCGCCGCTTCCGCCTCACCCTTTGCTCTGATGATTTCTGCTTCCGCAAGACCGGCTGCCTTGATCGCTTCGGCTTTTGCAAGTCCCTCCGCCTTGATGGCATAGGACTGTCCTTCCGCTTCCTTGGATTTTTTCACTCTGTCGGCTTCTGCTGATATTTCCGTTTTGAATTTGTCGGCTTCCGCAGGCTTCCTGACCATTGCGTCGAGTTCCTTCTCTTTTCTCAGCGCTTCCTGTTCCTGCAGTTCTATTTCCTTCTGCTTCTTGACAATCTCAACCTTCATGGCTTCAGCCTGGACTTCCTGCTGGATGACAAATTTCTTCTTGTCATAGGAAAGGTCTGCTTCTGCCTTTCTTTCGTTGATGGATGCCTGATATTCAGCAACCTTCATTTCCTTATCCCTGTTAGACTCAGCCACCCTGGTCTCCGCCAGGAACTTGGCTGTCTGTCCGGCCTGCATGGCCTCGGCACTCTTGATGTCCGCATCGCGTTTTGCTTCAGCCTGGCCGATGACGGCATCTCTCTGGACTCTCGCAATCTGCGCCTTACCAAGGCTTTCGAGGTAACCGTTCTTGTCGGCGATTTCCCTGATCGTAAAGGATATGATCTTTAGGCCCATGTTGGCCAGGTCACCTGCAGCCAGCTCCTGCACCTTTTGTGCAAAGGCATCCCTGTTTTGGTTGATTTCTTCAACCGTCAGGTTACCTACGATGGAGCGGAGATGACCTTCAAGTGTTTGTGTGCCGATGCGGCGGATCTCTTCCTCCTTCAGGCTCAGGAACTGCTCAGCTGCTGTAGCAATAGCCTCTTCGCTGGAATCGATCTTGACCTGCGCAATACCGTCAACCGTTACCTGTACGCCCTGTGAGGTGTATGCACTTGAATTGACATCAAGCGGCATAATTCTCAGCGAAATGGTTTTTGATATTTCCAGGACAGGCCATACAAATGTCGCCCCTCCTCTGACAATTCTGAAGCCGACCACCTGCCCGCTGTGCAGTTTTTTCTTCCGGCCTGAAACGATCAAAGCTTCATCCGGGCCGACCTTCACATATCTTCCTACAAATATGGATATCAGTATGAAGATGACAACGACCAGAACAATCGCTGCTATGATTGGAACGTATACCATTATAAAACCCTCCCTCTCATTTTAGTTATTACCAGCATCGCTGCGTGGTTTCTCATTTCTTTCGCTGTTATACTCTTGTGCCTGAAGCTCAATATCATCAATTGTCAGTTTCTTCTGTACAACAGCCACGTTTCCGGCAACCTCTCTGATGAATACCGTAGAGCCCCTGGCAATAAGCCTCTCGTCAGCAGACCGGGCGGACAGCGTATACCTTATCCCGTTTGCTACATAGGCAATCTCGCCAAGCCCATTTTCCGGAACGGGGGTAATCACTTCAGCCTCCGTACCCGCAAGGTCATTCAATGAAAAAACAGAATTTGACTGGGACCCATACATAAATTTGACAATGCCGAAAAATATCGCTGCCCCGATCGCCCCGGCAAAAGCCAGCGCAACGACCGTACTCAGAAGGTCGCTCATGCCGAAGCCCTTGTTGGATATCAGCCCCACAGCGCCAAAGGCTGTTATCGCACTGGCAATAACAAGCGGATTGAAAAGTGAGGGTCCGTCTGCGGCTTCGCCGCCATGATGCACATCAGCTCCGCTTCCGTGATCGAAACCGTGTCCGCCCAGCACCAGCGATATGACGGAGTATAGTGCGCCGAATGTAAGGCATCCGATAAATACGTAAAGCAGACAACCACCTCCATGTAACAGATTCATTCCTTTTGCTATCTTGATTTTACCATATGCCTTCCATCAGATAAATGGTTGCGGCAATATTCGGCCTGGAAGATTTGAGTCGGCCTATTCAGTATTATATACGGGTCCATTTCACCTTTGGTCTTGTTACGCTGAAAAAATAAACGTATATTTGCTAAATTTGCAAAAAAGGAAGCATCCTTTGCAGAGCTTCCTTTCCGGCTGTTCGTCCGTCTTTAATTGATATGGTTGCGAAAATGCACTATTGCTTCATTGCAGGGCGTTCCTCAGCTTTGTCTGCGGCGGCGGCATTCTTTGTTGCAGCCTCTCTGTCCAGCGCCATCTCCTCCACCGTCCTGGTTTTCAAACGGGCGGCGCCCTGGTAGCCTTCCCGTGTCGGAACGGTCTTGCCTGCTGCAAGCCGCAGCTTTGCTTCCCGGATTGGCTTTGTATACTGGGGCAGCCAATTTTCCTGGGCCACCAGCATTTCATCAGTCATCTGCCAAATTTCATTCGTGTTGCATACAGCTCCCACCAGCGGGTCCATCATCATGGCCTGCCGCAGCAGCATATCGTCTCCATGCACCGCTGCTTCCACAGCCATACGCTGCACCTGGATACTGCTGTTGCATACGGCAGCGCATCCCAGCGGCAGATCCCCGACTCTCGGTATATTGACACCGTTCGCGTCCACATAGCCAGGTACCTCGACAATGGCATCCGCAGGCAGATTGGTGATGGTATTCCCGTTAACCACATTGAAGTGGCCCCTGTACAGACGCCCGGTTTCAAGCCCTTCCAGGATGTATGAGCCGTGCTCCCTGCTTCTTTTCTCCTGCTCGTACTTTAGCGGCGGCTCCTTCATCCAGTTCGGGAAGTCCGTTTCAAACCAGTCCCTGCCCTCTGTGCAAACCCTGAGGTAGCCACCCGTTTCGCCGTTGATCCACACGCCCAGGTCGATCCAGTCCATGATTTCATCGGCACGCTTTCTGTACCATGGCACATATTCGCTTAAATGACCGTTGGACTCGGTGCTGTAATAGCCAAACCTTCTTAGCATGTCTATACGAACCTTTTCAGTTTTGCTGAATTCCGGATGCTTCTCGAATGCTTCCAGAAGTTTTCCCGACATGTCCTGACCTTGGTGCCTCACCTGAATATACCATGTCTGATGATTGATTCCCGCACAGATGATATCCACCTCCTCCTTTGGATATCCCAGCACATCAGCAATCTGCTCATGGCCTCCCTGCACGCCGTGGCAGAGCCCGATGGTGTTGACACCACCGTATTGGTTGCAGGCCCAGGTGATCATGGCATTGGGATTGGCATAATTCAGCAGCAGGCAGCCGGGGTCCGCTTCCTCGCGAATATCCTTGCAGAAATCAAGAACTGCTGCAATCCCCCGCTGGCCATACATAATCCCAC
Organism: Bacillota bacterium; assembly: GCA_023435805.1. GTDB lineage: Bacteria > Bacillota > Clostridia > Acetivibrionales > DTU013 > JAEZMC01. Next base: position 17,485 of record JAEZMC010000178.1, read on the forward strand.
CGGCACAGAGCGTATCCCCTACGCACTGATCGACGCCATATTTCAAAGGGATATCAATATCGGTCCGGAAGGCTTCCAGACCGCCTATGCGTACAACATTGAAGACATATTTGGCATTTTTGACGGCAAGCCGACGGTCCTCCGTTGCCATTATCCTGATATTCAAGCCGTTGGAATCAATATCCCTCTGGCACAGCTGTGTCACCATGTCCAGATTATGGGGATTGATATCCGTAAAGGCCACCTCGATATTATGAAATTCCTTCACCGACAGTACGTCACGCAGGAGCCCCCTGGTAAAACCGATACTCCCCGCACCGATAAACGCGATTTTAAAAGACATGACAAAGCCTCCTATCAATTCGTAATCATAACCTCATTATAAATGATATACGGGCTTGATGCTTGTATAATGCTAGCTTGGACTGTAATGAAATGTAAGAAATCCTAACTTTATATTGAGATTACGTTGAGCCGTCCACACAGTTCACGAATAGTTTCTTGCGGCTTTAACAACGGATTTCCTGTACGCAGACGGTGTGCATCCGGTTGTTTTCTTAAAGGTAAAATTGAAATACTGACTGCTGTTAAGCCCTATATAGCCGGATATATCGGTGATGGGGATATCGGTATTGGCCAGCAGCGACATGGCCTTCTCCATTCTGACATTCATCAGGTACCGGTTGATCGTCATGCCCCTGCTGCTCTTGAAGATGCGGTGCAGGTACCCGGCATGCACTCTGGCAGCTGCGGCGATATCTTTTATGCCGATATCCTTGTCATAATTCTGGTGAATATACTGTACGGCTTTTTTTACATGCACCATGCCCGTTCCCGAGTTCGGGCCGGCGGTTTCGCAGTATAATCTGGAGAGCCTGACAAAAAGCTGTGCAAACAATAGCTGCAACAGAAAGCTCTCTTTGCCGTTATTCTGATCCAGCTCCATTATCAGGCTTTTCAAGGTAATGTAAATCTCTTCGCTGTCTTTCAGTATAATATATGGCCGGCGCGCTTCCAAAAAGTCCCCGAAGGAACCGCTGCTCTCCACGACCGTACCGAAGGAAGGGGTATTTAAACAATCCAGTGCAAAGCCGAATTCTATATTCAACATCCTGCAAGGCTTGTCCTTTTCAACCTGAAGCCTATGTGAAATACCGGCGTCCAAAAGTATAAACTCCCCTTTTTTCAGCGTCATGGAGGCATCGCCAGTTTCAACAAGGCATTTGCCGTGAATCACATACATGATTTCAACCGCATTATGGGTGTGGAAGGGCATGCTGAAATCATCCCATTCCTTGTAATAATATGCTTTGGTTTTGGGGTAGAAGCTGCCGTTCAGTATTTCTCTGCCGTAAAGGCTGTTGCTTCGCTCGGGAATAGCCATCATCACCACCATCGCTGGATTTTGCAGGCGCTGTGGACCGGCAGCACGGTCCGGTATATTTTTATTATAAGCTGATTATGTACAAACAACAATCCGTTTTGATGGTTGTTGCGTGATTTTTGCTTTCAAAGCGCTCATTCCTGTCCCATGTTCAGGATTTTACCGTCATCGGGATCAATATATACCAGCCAGTAGCCGAATGCACCATATTTGGGCCTGTTCCCCTCTGCCTGTACCCATCTGCTCATATCGCCGAAGGGCATCCTGTCCACCATATGCATTCCCGGAACGCCGCAGACAACATATTGCTGGTTCCTGATCTTGTGGTGGAATATGCCGATGATCAGATGCCGGTATTTGTAGTGGGCCATCATGACAACGGGGTTGAAAAGCAGGGGTGACCGGATATTGCATTGATAAAGCAGATTATTCAAATTAACCGGGTTGGTGACTTTCCACCAGGTATAATCGCTCCTTCTGCTGTGGAATGGGTCGCTCTTCTCAAAATATCTGTCGAGCTCTTCTCTGAGCTTCGCAATATCCCCCGCGGGCAATGCCTCGGGTGCCTGCCCTTTATGCATGCGGCAGCTGGCGCAGGGATTTGCCGGAATCGTTCCGTTGTTGACGAAGGCTCCGCACAGATTTCCGTTCAGGTAAACACACCCTGTATCAATTTCAGTTGCAGCACCGGTATTCGTACCGTTTACCCATTCCTTTGACTGCTTCTGTTCCGATGTCTCCGGCGGTTTCATCTCCTGCTTCTGCTCCGGTTCTTCCGTAGGTTTTATTTCCTGCTTCTGCTCCGACGCCTCCGTTGGTTTGACTTCCTGCTTCTGTTCCGACGCCTCCGTTGGTTTGACTTCCTGCTTCTGCTCCGATGTCTCCGGCGGTATCATTTCCTGCTTCTGCTCCGACGCCTCCGGCGGTTTCATCTCCTGCTTCTGCTCCGGTTCCTCCGCTGGATTCGCCCAGAACGGCAATTGCATCGGCACAGACGGCTTTGACCACTCCTGTTCCGTTTTCTCCGGCTCAATCTGCATATAATCCTGCATTTCCTTCGCCTCTTCGAAGCCGCCCTCCCCGTATTCGTAATCGTTATCAGCCGGTGTTCCTTCTACTTCGGCTTCCTGACCCCAAGAGGCTTCAATGGATTCTGTCATTTTTTCAACTGGCTGAGCCGCTGATGGGGCCGCATTTCCGCCGCCGGTTTCCTCAGAAGGAGGGGTGGCCGGTAAGGGTGTTACTTCCGTCTGTTTCTTTAAAAGTGCCTTTCTTAAGCCGCTTCTCCATTCAACCTTTTTATTCATATATGCAGCCAGAGGGCAAACAACCGCATTGCCCTGCCTGTCGGCATACTCCACCAATACGGCGGCCATGTCGAATTCCTCGATGCCATAGCCGGACATGCCGACGTTCCGGGGCTCGAAACGCCAATCCAGTTCCACTTTGCTGAACTCAACCGGAAGATTGCCGGCATATACCGGTACGACCCCATCCCTTCCTGTCCTTAACAGATACAGCCCGTATCTGAACCTTCCGTTTCCGGGTCTCAAATTTTGAATGGATGCGGAAAGCTTCCCCCGGCCTTCCCGCACCTCGATCTTCACATAGCCGGACGGCTTCTGTCCAGCTTCATAGCCGGCATCCTCGCTGGTAAAAATCAGAAAGCTTCTCTGAAATCCTGATTTGGCATTCACCGCAATCCCCCCGATATTTGTGCCTCATACAATACGTATGCGGCGGATCAAAAATAACCATCATAAAATAATATGATGATTTCTTGCATATAATGCATTGAAATGTGCATTGCAGTTTTCATCATTTCCCATCGAAAAATGAAGGAATTGAAGTTTAAAATTGCAAAATGAGCAGGATCTCTTCTTGCGAAGAACGGCTGCACTGTGCTATTGTATCTTTATAATAATTGTTGGGATGTATTGATCTAAATTTTTATGAATAATCACTTGTTGAATGTTTCATAAGGATGTGTTAGAATTTTAGTGAAAAAATTAACCAAGTACAAAGGATAATGACCAATATGATACAATATTGGTATGAAAAACAACGATAAGGTTTGGTAATAATATAATGTATATTCTGAAAGGAGATTTTCCAATGATCGCAAATAAAAAATTGCAGGATTGGGTAAAAGAGATGGCTGATATGTGCCAGCCTGACAGTATTTACTGGTGTGACGGTTCACAGGAGGAAACAGACCGTCTCCTGAAGGAAATGGTTGATTCCGGAATGGCTACCCCATTAAACCCTGAAAAACGTCCAGGCTGTTATCTTTTCCGCAGTCATCCGTCTGATGTGGCTCGTGTTGAGGATAGGACCTATATCGCTTCTAAAAGGAAGGAAGATGCAGGACCTACAAATAACTGGATTGATCCCGACGAGCTGAAGGCAACCATGAGAGGTTTATACAAGGGCTGCATGAAGGGCAGAACCATGTATGTCATCCCGTTCTCAATGGGACCGATCGGATCGCCGATATCCAAAATCGGTGTTGAGTTGACCGATAGCCCATATGTTGTTGTAAATATGCGTATCATGACTCGTATAGGTACAGCTGTTCTTGAAGCACTCGGAGATGGCGACTTTGTACCATGCCTCCATTCGGTAGGCGCTCCGCTGGAAAAAGGGCAGAAGGATTCCTCCTGGCCTTGTGCTCCGATCGAACAGAAATACATCAGCCATTTCCCTGAAGAAAGAACGATCTGGTCCTATGGATCCGGATACGGCGGAAACGCTCTTCTTGGAAAGAAATGCTTTGCACTTCGTATTGCTTCCGTCCAGGCGCGCGATGAAGGCTGGCTTGCGGAACATATGCTCATCCTCAAGATCACGGACCCCAAAGGCAACAAGAAATATGTCGCAGGTGCATTCCCCAGTGCATGCGGAAAAACCAACCTTGCCATGCTGATACCGACGATTCCGGGTTGGACCGTTGAAACCATCGGTGATGATATAGCCTGGATGAAATTTGGAGCAGACGGACGGCTTTACGCCATCAATCCCGAAGCAGGCTTCTTCGGTGTTGCTCCCGGTACTTCATTGGATTCCAATCCAAATGCCATGCATAGCATCGAAAAGAATACCATTTTTACAAACGTCGCACTCACAGACGACGGAGACGTATGGTGGGAAGGTATTGGAACCAAAGCGCCCGATCATCTGATTGACTGGAAGGGCAACGACTGGACTCCCGATTCGAAGGAAGTCGCAGCACATGCCAATGCACGTTTCACAGCACCGGCAAAACAGTGCCCCGTTATCGCATCCGAGTGGGAGGATCCTGCAGGTGTGCCGATATCTGCAATTCTGATCGGAGGACGCCGTCCCAGTACGATTCCTTTGGTTCATGAAAGCTTTGATTGGAAGCACGGAGTATTCATGGGCTCCATCATGGGCTCTGAAATCACTGCAGCGGCTATTTCCGCCAATATCGGACAGGTTCGCCGCGATCCGTTTGCCATGCTTCCGTTTATGGGTTATCACGTATGCGATTATTTACAGCACTGGCTTAACGTCGGAGAGAAAACCTCTGAAGATAAGCTGCCGAAAATCTTCTATGTCAACTGGTTCCGCAAGGATTCCAACGGCAAATGGCTGTGGCCCGGTTTCGGTGAAAACAGCCGCGTGCTCAAGTGGATCGTTGAAAGGGTATCCGGAGAAGGCAAGGCGGTAAAGACGCCGATCGGTTATATGCCTGAAGCGGGCGCGATCGATACAAACGGTCTTAACATCAGCGAAGCGGAAATGGCTGAACTGCTTAAGGTTAAAAAGGATGAATGGCTGAAGGAAGTTGAGTCCATCAAGGAGCATTACGCTAAATATGGAGAAAAACTGCCTACGGAACTGAAGAATCAGCTTGCTGCTCTCGAAAAGAGGCTGGCGGAGTAAGACGAATGATAAACTCTGCGGAATAAGAGTGGATTTCATTGCGACTTACTAAAGCATGCCCGGCAGGAAACGTAAATAACAGGAGAGGTAATACCACAGCGGTATTGCCTCTTTTTTTGGCTCTATGTCAATAGTTGGGGTGGGGCTCAAGTAAAATAAAGTGTCT
>JAEZMC010000187.1 GCA_023435805.1 Bacillota bacterium
GAATTGGTATGAATAACAGTGTATTCAAGACTGAGGCGGGACGAGACAAGATTCGGTCCTATTATAACCGCGTACTTGGTCAGTTTCCCTTTGGACAGCAATACGTTGACACTGCGTTTGGACGGACATTTATACTGACAGCCGGTCGGGAGTCAAATCCGCCTGTCATCCTGCTGCACGGCTCCTGCAGCAACAGCGCGTTCTGGTTTCCCGAGATGATGGCCCTATCCGAGCATTTCATGGTTTATGCCGTCGACATTATCGGTGAAGCCGGAAATAGCGAGGAATACAGGCCCGACCTCAGCTCCGATGCTTTTGCACTCTGGATGAAGGATGTCCTTGATGCGCTCGGCCTTAAAAAAACCATTCTCATCGGCAATTCTCTCGGCGGCTGGATGGCTCTCAAATTTGCAACAGCTTATCCGGAATGCGTTTCCAGGCGGATCCTGATCGCGTCCTCCGGCCTTGCACAAATTCGCCCACAATTTCTTTCTAATGTAGGTCAAACGCGGCAGGCGGACGGAACCGTGCCGGTGAATCCTGACATTATAGGAGAGCAGAGCATCCCGAAGGAAGTACTTGATTTTATAAATCTGATCGTTGAAAACTACAACCCAATACAGAATCTGCCCGTATATGAGGACGGACAGCTGCAGCGGCTGAACATGCCGGTTCTCTTTATAGACGGTGTGGAGGATGCAATCATTGACGCAGAAAAATCGGCACAAAGACTTTCCGGTCTTGTACCGTCAGCCATAATTCATTTGCTTCCGGGCAGCGGGCATGTGGTGACCCATTCCCTCGAATACATCGTTCCGTTTCTAATGAAAATCCACCCGGTGTAAGGGAGTCTGCCGGGAAAGCCGGCAGCATTAGCAGCACCTCATTTATCTTTTTCCGCAGCTCCGACCCCGTCTGCATCAATCGATCGGTCCGGACGTGCAAACCCTGCGGCAAAATTGTTTATAAGTAAAAGGCAGTAAGATGCCTTGTCTTGTGACACAGTAAAGGCATAGCTCCCGAAAAATCGGGGGCTATGCCAATCATCCAGGCCAGTTGTAAATAACCGGCTCTCCATATGTTCGGTTGAGGTGACGGGATCCATATTCTTCAGAATACTCAGCCTTTGCTTGCTACATAATAGGCCAGATCGGCATATCTGCTGGAGAAGCCCCATTCATTGTCATACCATGAAAGCACCTTGACCATGTTTTCCCCCAGAACCATGGTTGACAACGCATCCACCGTGGATGATGCGGCGTCGCCGATATAATCGACGGAAACCAGCGGCTCCTCGGAGTAATTCAGAATACCCTTCAGCTTTCCATCGGCAGCTGCTTTGAGTGCGGCATTGACGTCCTCCTTCGTCACATGCTCCCTGGTTTCGACCACCAGATCGACTATAGAAACCGCCGGTGTCGGCACCCGGAAGGACATTCCGTTCATTTTGCCCGCCAGCTCGGGAATCACCAGTCCTATTGCCTTGGCGGCGCCGGTTTTTGTCGGGATGATCGACATAGCGGCAGCTCTTGCCCGCCTCAGGTCGCTGTGCGGCAAATCCAGAATTTTCTGGTCATTCGTATACGAATGAACGGTGGTCATGAAGCCTTTCACAATCCCAAAACGGTCATTCAGCACCTTTGCTACCGGAGCAAGACAATTCGTCGTACAGGAGGCATTGGAGATGATGTGATGCCTGGACGGGTCATACTGTTCTTCGTTGACGCCCAGTACAAGGGTAATGTCCTCATTTGATGCAGGGGCTGAAATGATGACCTTCCGGGCACCCCCTTCCGTCATGTGGACCTGTGCCTTCTCCCTTTTTGTAAACAAACCGGTGGATTCAAGAACAATCTCTACGCCAAGCTCCCCCCAGGGAATTTTTGCCGGGTCCCTTTCAGCCACTATCCTGATTGCCTTTCCGTTTACAACCAGCGTATCCTCATGCGCTTCTACCGTTCCGTTGAATTTGCCGAACACCGAGTCATATCTCAGCAGATGTGCCAGTGTACCGGCATCTGTCAGGTCATTTATCGCGACGATATCCAGATCGTCCGGGTATTTCTCCAATATGACCTTGAAGGTATTCCTGCCGATCCTTCCAAAACCATTGATACCAATTTTCTTTTTCATAACAACCCCTCCTTGTTTTTTATTACACTTATATTATAATAGACTTATAGGTATAAATAAAATGCATATTAGTTATGCCTGTTATAAAGAGGTGTTATATATGAATCTTGAGTTATACAAATCCTTTTATTATATTGCCAGACACGGAAGCATATCCAAAGCGGCCGAACAGCTGTATATCACCCAGCCTGCCGTGAGCAGGTCGATCAAACAGCTGGAGGACGAGCTGGGGAGCGCACTGTTTTCCAGAACGCCCAAAGGGGTCAAACTTACACAGGAGGGTGAAATTCTTTATCAATATATCGAGCAGGCTTTTAATTTTATAGAAACCGCAGAGAAGAAGGTCAATGATGTCAAAAACCTCCTGAGCGGAGAAGTGAGGATAGGCGTAAGCGACACCTTATGCAAGCATTACCTTATCCCCTACCTCAAGCTTTTCCATACGTTGAACCCCGCAATTAAAATCCATGTGATCTGTCCGTCCACACCGGGTATCATTAGTCTTCTGAAGTCCGGCAAGATCGACTTCGGTATTATCAATATGCCTTACTGCGATGAGCAGTTAATTTTTAAAAAAATAATGGATATACAGGATTGTTTTGTTACAGGAGAAAAATACAAACCCCTTTCTTATACAATGCAGCCGTTGAGCGAGATTGCCAGGTTCCCCCTGCTGCTGCTGGATAAAAACAGCAATTCCAGATCGTACATCAATCAGTACTTCAAAAGTCATTCGCTGCCGGTCAGTCCGGATTTTGAGCTGGATAACATTGACCTTCTGATACAGTTTGCGAAATATGACTTCGGTATCGCTTGTGTGATAAAGAACTTTATCGCAGACGAGCTGGACAGCGGCAGATTGTATGAAATCAGGCC
>JAEZMC010000264.1 GCA_023435805.1 Bacillota bacterium
ACCGGATTGGGCGTATAGATCTTCCATTCGGGATCATATAAATTAAAATCCGGAACCCTTTTGATCAGATCCATGTTGGATTCCCAGAAAGCCTGTATGGTGCCTACATCCCTCCAGTATCCCGTGAATTTGTACGCCCACATGCTCCTGCCTTCCAGCAGCATCGCGGGAATGATGTCCTTTCCGAAGTCATGGTCTGAATCCTGCATGCTTTCGTCCCGCATCAGGTAATCCCTTAAAACCTTCCAGGTAAATATGTACACACCCATGGATGCCAGCGTACTCTTCGGCTTCGGAGGCTTTTCCTCGAATTCGTATATCCTGCCCTCTTCATTTGTATTCATGATGCCGTATCGCGAAGCCTCTTCATAAGGTACATCGATGACCGATATGGTGGCCTCGGCAGAGTTTTTAACGTGAAAGGCCAGCATTTCCGAATAGTCCATTTTATAGATGTGATCTCCGGAGAGTATGATGACATACTTCGGTGCCAGTTTGTCAATATAGTCTATATTCTGGCTGATGGCATTGGCCGTGCCCTTGTACCATTCACCGCTGGTCTCCTTCATGTAGGGGGATAGTATCGTGACTCCGCCATTCATCCTGTCCATATCCCACGGCTTTCCTATTCCGATGTGGTTGTTCAGCTTGAGAGGCTGATATTGTGTCAGTACGCCTACTGTGTCAATGCCGGAATTGATGCAGTTGCTAAGTGAGAAATCAATAATTCTGTATTTTCCTCCAAAGAGAACTGCGGGCTTTGCGGCTTTCTTGGTCAGAATGCCCAGCCTGCTTCCCTGTCCTCCGGCGAGCAGCAAGGCAATTATCTCTTTTTTTGTCATCGCCAGTACCTCCCTCTCATTGGTCAAGTTCTCCTCTCATATTACAGCATATTATTTTTCATGGCTATAATAATTATGTTAAACCGCTAAAAAATATGTTTCAGACTACGTTTCAACATGATGCAGTCCATGGGCGGGACACACCTTTATGCAAATGCCGCAGACCGAGCCCCGGCCTATATGCTTGAAGCTTTGATTCATATAATCGCTGCAGGCCTTCGCATCTACCAGCTCTTCCCGTGGAGCTCCTTCGTGCCATTCCCTGCCGGTCAGCGCCATTGCAGGACAGGCGTCCACACACCTGTGGCAGGTAGAACAAGCGCCATAATGCATCGGCGTACCGCAGGGCAGCTCCATGTCCGTCAGTATGGTGGCCAGTCTGACCCTCGGCCCGTATTCACCATGCAGGAACAGACCGTTCTTTCCGATGTGTCCGAGCCCGGCCAGCACAGCGGCAGTTTTGTGGGGAAAAATGCCGCAGTAGGGGTCGGCTGCGTCGTTTACCGTTTGTGATGCCGGTACGGCAGCTGCGTTAAACCCTTTCTTCTGCAGGAACAGCAGCCCGCGGAGCGTGATCTGGTCCAGAAGGGCGTTGACGGTTCGGTAATGGTGGAAATACGTAAAGGTCGGCTTATCGGTGATTTCGTCGATGATGGCGTCAGACAGACGCAAACCTACAGTGACTGCATAGTGAAGGTTCGATAAACCGCCTTTCAATTTTCCTTCCACATTCGAAAAGCCTGTAAAGGATGCTCCCGCTTCTTCAAGCAGTTCTGTAAGCTCCTCGTGCCTTTGCATTTTGCATCTCCCGCTTTCTCATGATGATTGGTATTACAGACATTTCTGTAAATAATCATAACACACCGGAAGACTTTTGCGCCAGTTTTGTGTTAAAATAGGATGGGATTACACGTTAAGAATCCGGAGGTATCAAATGAATTCTTTAGGCAGCAGCAGGGAAATCGTTCAAAACAAGCTGATCATATTGTACATGATCAGCAGACTGAACATGCCCGTCAGCAACAGCCATATTACCAGGCTTGTGCTGGAAACCCGGCTGATGAATTATTTTATATTCCAGCAAGGCTTCAATGAGCTTTATGAAAACAAGCTGCTTGAGCTTCATACGTCTGCCGAAGGCACGCAGAGTCCGGAGGGCTACATACTGACCGAAACGGGCAATAATACGCTGCAGTATTTTTTGAATCTGATCCCCCCCGGCATTAAAAAGCAGCTGGACAAAATGCTTCCCGCAGTTCGCAAGGAAATACAGGGGGAAGCTCTTGTTACGGCCGATTTTACGCCGGAAAGTGAAAACAAATTTACTGTGACCTGCAGGATGGGCGAAAGAGATTTCCCGCTGATGGAGCTGAAAGCTGCCGTCGGTACAAAAAAAGATGCGCGTGAGGTATGTGAAAACTGGAAAAATCATTCTGCTGAAATATATGCGGAGATTATTGAGGCATTGACAAAAAAACGGGAATAAACCCTCTCAGAGTCTATTCCCATTTGCATCAATCCATTTTGATTTTGGGAAATATGCCTTTATATGCCTTTTTTGTTCTTTCATAAGACATTTTCCCGTTCTTTTTCGAGTCCTGAACGAACTTTTTAAACTGGTTCGTACTGAAGCCTTTCCTTGATGACCCGCTGCACGCTGTAAGTGATATGGCGACGACCAATGTCAGAGCTATTGCAAGTATTCTTCTTGGCATAAACCTCACTTCCTTACATATGCGCACACTTCCGCAAAGGAAGTGTAAAAAAATGGTTCTTAACCTACCTCTTCTATTTTACCACATTTTTCTGCAAAAAAACATCACGGCAGAATGATTTCCTTGTGCTTTTCAGATTCCCTGTATAACACAAACTTGCTTCCGATTACCTGGACCACCTCGGCGCCGGTCTGCTCCGCAATTTTTTCGCAAACCTCCCTCGGTCCGGCTTCGGAATTCCTGAGAACTGCAGCCTTAACAAGTTCCCTGGCTTCAAGCGCGTCGTTGAACTGTTTGATCAGATTTTCGCCGATACCGCCCTTCCCTACCTGGAATATGGGGGCAATGGTATTGGCCAGGCT
>JAEZMC010000277.1 GCA_023435805.1 Bacillota bacterium
TATCCAGCAGCGCATCCGTATTGTCAAGTACAAACAGCACATCCCCCGCTTTAACCTGGTCGCCCTCCTTGCAGTTTATTTTCTCCAGCGTTGCCGTCACCTTCGGAGATAATTCGCTGCGATACGACGACTCGATGGGCGCGGAGCCTGTGATGCTTTTACTTAGATTTCCCGTAACAACCTTGGTAGTCCGTTGTGCAACAGTATTACCGGGTTTGTTTTTCCTCAAGGCGAAAAAAGCGAATATACCGCCTGCTATCAGGGCTGCAGCCAGGCATATTGCAATGATCCTTACCAGCTTTCTCCTTTTAAAAATATTCCGGCTGGCACCGGGTATGACTGTATCCATCTATTTACCTCCCATTAGCCTTTTTCCTCATTTTTGCATATCAAGCTTAAAATTTCCTTAAAATTGCATGCCGGTAGGGCTGTTAATTGTGAACATTCTATGAACTCCTCTGTCCATTTTAATGAACTTTAAAGAAAAGTAAGATACAATAAGGATATTGAAAATATAAAAATGAAACTTGTTTGAAAAAGGGGTGTAATTGCCCTTCGAATAAGGTAACATGGGGCTGATACACGGATATGGAGGCTGACTATGAGAATTTTGCTGGTGGAAGACGAAAAAAGGCTTTCCGAAGCATTGTCATACATATTGAAGAAAAACAGGTATGCGGTGGATACAGCGCTGGACGGCATTACAGGTCAGGATCTGGCGGAAACCGGAATATTTGACGTCATCATTCTGGACAGGATGCTGCCCGGACGCGACGGTATCAGCATCTTAAAGTACCTGAGGGAGAAAGGAGTCAAGACCCCTATTCTCATGCTCACAGCAAAGGATTCCATTGCAGACAGGGTGGAAGGTCTGGACGCCGGCGCCGACGACTACCTGATCAAGCCCTTTTCAACAGAAGAACTGCTTGCAAGAATACGGGCGCTGGGGCGCCGTCAATCGGAGCTGATACCGTGCGATAGTCTGCAGGCAGCCTCACTGGTCCTTCATACGCTCCGGGGTGAGGTAGAATGCCGCGGCAAGGCAGTTAAGCTGACGGCCAAGGAAACACAGCTGCTGGAGCTATTCCTGCGCAACAAGGGCCAGGTCATTACCAGGGAACAGATACTGGACAGGGTATGGGGGCTCGACAGCGAAGTCGAGATGAACAATGTAGAAATATATATTTACTATCTGCGCAAAAAGCTGGAGCCACTGCCCGCGGAAGTACGGATCGATACTGTCCGCGGTATAGGCTACTGCCTGAAGGAGATGGAAAATGTTTAGGAAAATAAAGCTGAAATTGACCTTGATCAATATAGCTGTTGTAGGTATTGTACTGTTGCTTTTCTTTTCCGGCATTTACATTCTGATGAAGCAAAATACCGTACGGCAGTCGCAGCAGCTTCTGCGCTCCGTAGCCGGCGAAGTCAGGCAGCGCGGCCAACGGTCCGTTCAGCCTCCCCAGACCAGGCGCTGGAGCGGCAGCTTTTATGTCAAATTTGATTCCGGCGGCACCCTGCTCGAACAATCCAAAGAATTGCCCGTAACGGAGGCAGAGCTGGAAACCATGCTGGAGGTGGTTTTCAGCAAGGAAAAGGATATGGATACGGTAAGCCTGGGCACGGAGTCCTACCGCTATTACCGAAGCTTTCCGCCGGACCTCCAGGATGTTATTGTAGTCTTTCTCAACATGCAGCCGGAAAGGGAGATACTGGCGAGACTTGGGACCATATTGGCATCAAGTGGCCTGGCCGGCCTGCTGATTGTATTCGTATCAAGCCTTTTTATGGCGGATAAAGCGCTCATTCCGATCAAACAGGCCTGGGAAAGACAGACAAATTTCGTTGCCGATGCGTCCCATGAGCTGCGGACTCCCCTGGCAGTCATGCAGACCAGTCTGGAGCTTGTCATGGGAAACAGGGAAGAATCCGTAGAAAGCCAGACAAAATGGCTTGAAAACATACAGGCTGAAAACCGGCGCATGACAAAGCTGGTAGACGACCTTCTGTTTCTGGCCAGAGCGGATTCAAACCAGCAATTGATCGAAAAGCAGCTTTTCCCGCTGCATGAGAAAATAGCTGAAGTGATGGCCGCCTTCGAGCCCATCGCAGTAAAAAAGAACATACAATTGACATTAAACATTGAAAACGAAATCCATTACTATGGTGATCCGAACAGGCTCGAGCAGCTTCTTGTCATCCTGCTGGACAACGCCATAAAATACACACCCTCCGGAGGCCGGACAGAGGTCACCCTCAGGCAGCTTGACAATCAAGCTGAGCTGGTTGTTTCCGATACGGGTGAAGGAATGAGCAGTGAGCACCTGGACAAGATATTCCAGAGATTTTACAGGATCGACAAGGCACGTTCGAGGGACGGCGGAGGTACAGGGCTGGGTCTGTCCATTGCCGACTGGATCGTCAGGGAACACAAGGGCACGATTACGGTCACCAGCACACCGGGCGGAGGAAGCACGTTCAAGGTGCAGCTGCCTGTTCTGCTGCAAAAGGCATGATTTTCGCCCCTTACTTACAGCTCCAGCCTAATTGTAGAAATACCGGTTCATCAATGCCTCAGTTTGCTTCCGATCATATATGTAATACCATACATCTCCGATGATCCGGCTTTCACCAGGCAGCGTGAAGGCGTTTGTCTCATCGTTTTCCACTCTGCCTGCACTTACCGCATACTGCACAATATCGG
>JAEZMC010000293.1 GCA_023435805.1 Bacillota bacterium
AGCAGTTCCTATATATGTTTTGGAACTCGGTGATTCTGGTGTTTCCTATCGTGTTTGGCCAGCTGCTTGTGGCATCCATGGCAGCCTATGTATTTGCCAAAATTAATTTCAGATGGCGGGAAAAGCTTTTTTACCTGTATATTGTTGTGATGCTGATGCCTTTTCAGGTTACACTGGTGCCGAACTATCTTATAGCAGATAAGCTCGGGCTTACAGGAAACATTCTCTCCATAATACTGCCCGGAATTTTCAGCACCTTTGGGGTGTTTCTTCTCAGGCAGTTTATGGCATACATTCCGGATGCCTACGCCGAAGCTGCAAGAGTAGAAGGTGCGGGTCACTGGATCATTTTTTCTCAAATAGCGCTTCCAATGATAAAGACAGGACTTGCAGCATTGACGATACTTGTGTTCATAGACAATTGGAACATGGTGGAGCAGCCTGTAATATTTCTGCAGGATATTTCAAAACAGCCGCTATCTGTCTTTCTGGCTAACATAAATGCTGGTGAAAGAGGCATAGCATTTGCTGCATCGGTTATTTATATGACTTTGATGCTATTGGTATTTCTGTATGGTGAAGACTATCTTGTAGAAGGCATTCAATTGAGCGGGATCAAGGGGTAGGAAAGGAGTGGGATTTTGCAGAAGGAAACGCAAAGTTCAAATACAGACAAAAAGATCATAATTGGCAAGGCCATGGTTGTATTCCTCATAATCATGCTGCTGCTGACTCTTTTTTCAAATACGATTAATAATTTTTTATCACCCAGGGTGAGCTGTGAGACACCGGAAAGCGGGCAGCTTGTGAAGGAGATAAACGGTACGGGCAAGGTTCAGGCCAAGGCAATGATAGACCGTTATACCGAATCTGAAATGAAGGTGCTGGAGGCGGCAGCCAAGGTGGGGGACTCAGTGAAGAAGGGGCAGTTGATACTTACTCTGGATACATCGGGAATTGATGAGCAAATGAGGAATGAAAAAACGGTATTGCAACAGAAAAGGCTGAATCTGGAGAAGTTTACAGATGAAGCGTCTGCTGAAAGTATGCGGAGCTATGACAATGCTATTGAGATTGCACGGATGAATATGGAAAAGACAAGGACAAATCATGAAAATGCAAAGGCTCTGTTCGAAGCAGGCGCAGAGGCTGAAGCAAATGTAAAGAATGCCTGGAATGATTATGAAAATGCGAGGCTGGATTATCAGAAAGCGCTTGACAACAAGGCGGCAGCGATAAAAAACAACAAGAGGGACCGGCAAAATGCTCAGTATGAACTGGATATGCAGCAGCAGAAGCTGGAAAAATTGATGAAGCAAATGGAACTCGGACAGATTACAGCACCAATGGACGGTATCATCATGGAACTGAACTTTGCTAAAGGAACAATGGCAAACAGTTCAAAACCGCTATTCAAACTGGCCGATACGTCGAAGGGTTTTGAGTTTTGCACCACTGTTGATGCCAAAGCGGCAAATCTGCTATCGCCGGGTGACACAGCCGAGGTTTCTCTTGACAGCCTTGATGGATATACGCTGCAGGGGACAATAAGCAATATTGTTGAGAACCCGGAGAAGAGGGGTGAAAATAAGGATGTCATAATCGATATTCCCTCTGAAAACCTGATCGGTGGAGAAAACGGATCGGTGGTTATTAAAAAGAACACAAGAGCTTATAGCGCCCTCGTGTCAAATTCGGCAGTCGGCCAGGATATATCCGGATATTTTGTTTATGTGATAAGAGAGAAGAATGGACCGTTGGGGAATGAGGCTTTTGCTCAAAAAGTAAAAGTTTCGGCAGGTGAATCAGACAATACAAAAACTGCAATTGTCAGTGGGATCAGCTCATCTGACCGGATAATTACCGGCAGTGACAAGCAGATTACTGACGGTATGAAGGTAATCATCAACAATGAGTGAAATGTGAACCACAACAATCATAAGTGAAAGGAGGCAGTATTTTGAAAACCGGAATTAGAACGTTGATTTTATTATTCAGTGGCATTTTTATCCTGCTGTCCGGCATCATTTTGGCACAATCGCTGATTGCAAAGGTTATTTTTCTTAATGGTGATTTCGGAATGGCTAAAGCCGTTGCCACGGTAAAAGACCGAACAGAATTACAGAATATGGGGCTTTTGCCGCGTGATGTTAAAAAGGTTGCCAGCATACTGGGTACTACGGAGTTCAGCTACGTTTCACAGCCGTTGCTTTCCAGGATCTCAGTCAAAGCCGGAAATACCAGTGCTGTTTCGGATATTACAGGTACGATCTGCCTTTTTTCCCGGTTTTCCAGGATGGATATGGTTGATGGAAGCTTTTTCACAGAAGCAGCCGAGATGGAGGGAGGAGCTGTGGCGGTAATAGACGACAGGCTTGCATGGAATATATTCAAAACGGATGAGGCGGTTGGGAAAACCCTCGAGATTCTTGGAAAAGCATTTAAAATAGTCGGAGTCTTAAAAAGAGACACTTCCTTTTTAAGCAATATGGCGGACGATGGATTCCCGGAGATTTTCATACCCGGTGAGAAGCTTCTTGAGCTTGACAATACAGCAAAAATCTCATCCTTTCAAATAAGGACAAAAGACGCAAGTACTATGGACAATAACAGGAAGCTAATCTCTGAAGCATTGCAGGAAATAGGACGGAATCCTTCCGATTATCGCATCACTGACTTTAATATTGAACAGGCGTTACTGAAACAAAAG
>JAEZMC010000349.1 GCA_023435805.1 Bacillota bacterium
ATTTTGTTGTAGCGATGATAATTACGACAATTGCTGTGACAAAGCCGCCGATGCCGTTGATCAGAGCTTTCATCCACCAGTTCCTGCCTTTTCTTCTGAACCAGCGCAGCAGCATACCGGTCTGGGACAGAGTGAACGAGATAAACACACCTATGGCATAAAGCCCGATCAAATGGGAGACGTTTGCCTGGAACAGCATGATCAGCAAAATCGATAAAACCGATAGGATGATGATGCCATTGGAATAGCTCAGCCGGTCCCCTCTCATTTTCAGCTGCCGCGGTACGAATTCATCATTGGCCATGACGGATATCAGCATGGGGAATCCGGAGAATGCGGTATTGGCAGCTAAAACAAGTATGATGAAAAGCGAGCCGGTAATTAAATAGAAAATCGAGGCGTTGAGAAAACCCGTCCGGCCGAATATTTGATCCGCCAGCCCGACCAGTACGGCTTGTTGGCCTTCTCCGGGCATGGCATGGTAAATATTCGCCAGTACCGAGGTTCCTCCAAAAAGCACAAGTATAATGGCAGCCAGTAAAAGCAAGACAGTTTTGGCGTTCAGAGCCGACGGTGATTTGAAATTCGGCACGGCATTGCTGACTGCCTCGATACCCGTCAAAGCGGCGCAGCCGTTGGAAAATGCGCGGAGTATAAGGATCAGCGATACGGTTTCCATACCGAAATAGCCCTCGTAAGGAGGCCTTGGAATGGGCACCGGTATACCGGTAAAATATTTGTAAAAACCGACCGACAGCATCAGAAGCAGGGACAGGATAAACAAGTAAGCCGGAATGCCGAAGATTCTTGAGGATTCTCTGATTCCGCGAAGATTCCCCACCATGATCAATAGTATAACCACAATGCATATCGGGACCGTATAGGCCCTTAACCCTGCGAAGGCGGAAGCGAGCTGCTGTACGCCGGAGGACACACTGACGGCAACGGTGAGCACGTAGTCGATGGACAGCGATGCGCCTGCCGCAACACCGGCAAAGACCCCCAGATTGTCCTTTGCCACAATATAGGCACCGCCGCCGCCTGGATAGCTGTCTATGGTCTGCCGGTAGGAAAGCATCAGCAGCACCAGCAGCCCGATAATGGCCAGGGATATGTCAAGCATGTAGCGGTAGGAAAGCAGCCCGATTACCGGTATCATCACCAGCAGCATTTCTTCACCGGCGTATGCAACGGAAGATATGGCATCGCTGGCAAGAATGGGCAGTCCCCAGCCTACCGAGTATTTCTGACCGTGTATATCTTTATTTTTTAAAGGTTTTCCTATGATAATCCGTTTTATTCTGTTATACATTTTACTGTCCCCCTCATGAAACCAAAACCTGCAATAAAACAATATGTGCGTCTATAAACACATTATAGCCCTTCCCGGCCATAACAAAAGTCCGGTAAAATCCCTCCATAAAAACTGCCATGGATATCCAGAGCCAAATTTTGCAGCTATGTTCACCGCATATAGGATTATTACGTTTTACGACGGTTTGATGGCAGTAGAAAGCATTGACTTGGCAATAACAGGAACATATACTCATACTATGAAGCCCATGCTTCTCAAGGGGGTGCAGGTCAGTTGACAAACACATTGAAGGGGAAAATTTCGCTCATCTACGGCAGCTTATTGATATTGACCGCACTGGTAGGCTTTGCCGGCTTTTATAATCTGTACCGGCTTGAGAAGGCCGTTGACAGTCTGATGACCGATAATTACAAAAGCATCAATGCCTCCGCCAGAATGCTGGAGACCATCGAGGGGCAGGATGGAGCCGTCCTGACCAGTATCAGCATCGATAGCCGAAAAGGGTCGGAGCTTTTTATGGATTTACAAACAGCCTTTATCAAATGGTATCAGGTTGAGGTGAACAATGTCACCGAGCAAGGCGAAAAAAAGCTGATTGAAGATATCGGCAACCGGTACGATCTTTATATAAAGGACTTTTCCGAGCTGCAGCGAATCCGGAGCCAAAGCGGTGAGGAGGGTGCGCTTTTATTTTATGACAATACAATGCTGCTGCGGTTTAACCGTATCAAGCAGGAGCTGGCGGAAGTATCCCGCCTGAATGAATTGGCCATGTTCCAGGGCAAGAATTTGGCTGCGGCCAAGACCAAGCAGTCCATGTATTTTCTGCTGGGTCTTTCCTTTACTGCGGTCATAGGAGGCTACGCTGCTGCGAGACATTTTGTCAACCGTTTTCTGAATCCGCTGAAACAGCTCACTGAAAGCATAAGCAGGGTCAAGGCCGGAGAACTGAACCAGGAGCTGGTGCTGCACTCAAACGATGAGGCCGGAAAACTGGCTGAAGAATTCAACCGCATGACCAAAAGGCTTCAAAGCTATGAAAAAAGCACAAAGGGACAGCTTATAGCGGAGAAAAACCGATCCATGGCCATCGTCAAAAGCATCTCCGACCCGCTGCTTGTCCTTGATGCGGACTACAGAATCGTATTGACCAACCACGCCTTCGAGCGTTTTTTCAATCTTGCCGAACCCGATGTACTTGGAAAGCATTTTCTTGAGGCCGTGCTCAATGGTGAGATTTTCAGTCACATTTCGGACACCGTGAGGTCGGGAGCTGAGCATAGGGAGAAGATATTCCAGTTACATGGCGGGTATGACCATTATTTTAATGTTGTGGTGGTTTCGGTAAAGGAGCCGGAAAATAATCATGGCGGACTAATTGTCTTGTTTCAAAATGTGACAGAACTCAAGGAGCTGGAAAGGGTAAAAACTGATTTTGTCGCCACCATATCCCATGAGTTCAAGACCCCGCTGACTTCCATCCTGATGGCGGCAAGCATGCTATCCGACAGCAGCCTGGGGCATCTGGACGCTGAACAGCTGGAAATTGTGGAAACGCTCAAGGATGACGGTGAAAAGCTAGCAAACCTGGTGAATGATCTTCTTGAGCTTTCCAGGATAGAATCCGGCAGAGAGGTGTACCAATTTGCACCCTGTTCCTTAAGGGAGGTTGTCGAGGCTTCTGCCGGCAGTTTTGCCGATATGGCTGCAAGGCGGGGCGTCAGAATGACGGTGGACATTCCGGAAAAATTACCCCCTGTCGTTGCAGATGCTGAAAAAATAAGCTGGGTGGTGAATAACCTGATCGGGAATGCACTTAAATATACGGACGCGGGAGACGACATATCCGTATCTGCGGAAATGGATGGGCTAAGTGTGCGCATAGCTGTAATGGACACCGGGACAGGGATCATGCCGGAATATATCGATCATATTTTTGATAAATTCTACCAGGCCAGGGGAGGAGAGGTTGAAGCCAGGGGTATGGGGCTCGGCCTTTATGCAGCAAGGGAAATCGTCCATGCCCACGGCGGCGGAATATGGGTAGAAAGCGAGCCGGGAGCGGGAAGCACTTTTACGTTTACATTACCGCTATAAAGGGGGGTGGGTTCTTTGAAAAAGGTTTTGGTGGCAGACGATACGAAAAATATCCGGCTGCTCCTGACAAGATGCCTTCAAATGGAGGGGTACAGTGTAGAGACGGCTGTTGACGGCCGAATGGCCAGGGAATGTTTGCTCAACGGCAGCTTCGACCTTGCCTTTATGGATATTAAAATGCCGTACCTGAGCGGTACGGAAGTAATCAAGCAGGTACGGGAAGCAGGTGTGGATACCCCCGTTATTGTGATTACAGCCTATGCCACGGTGAAAAACGCTGTTGAATGTACCCGGATGGGTGCGGTTGCGTACCTGCAGAAGCCATTTACTGCAGATAAGGTCAAAGCGGTGCTGTCACAGTTTGCTGCAGATGAAACGGATAAAACCAAAAGCCTTGGTGATACGCTCAAATGTGTGGAAGAGCTCATTGCGGAGAAGGCCTTTCCCGCCGCGATGAAGCAGCTGAAAGGCATCATGTCCGAGGCCGAAGACCACCCGGAGATCTATCTTCTTCTGAGCAGGGTATACGGCGAGCTGGGAGACAAAGAGAGGGAGGGCAAGTTTCTGCGGACCTATGAAATATTTGCAGGCAAAAGTTAATGCCATCACAAGCCCGTCTGTTTGCGTCAGTCGGATTTTTATTGCTCTTACGGAACAAAGCTGATAGAATATTAGCCGGTAAATTGTTCTATATGATGTGCTGCAGGAATATTACATTCCTGACGGAGTGAATGGAATGCTTAAAAACAGACTTTTTAGTAAAATGAAATCATTCGGCCTCTTTCACAGAGCCGTTGCTGCAAAAGCTCTCAAGCGGCTTGACACTGCTGGGATAACCGGGAAAATGAAGGGCTTTTTCTCGGAATACGGGCTTTTGTGTTATTTTATTGCGTCGATGGTCTACCTGGAGCTTTTATACCGGCTCTGGATATTTAAAAGCATCAATGCGGATTTCTTATTTCCTTTTCTGTTCGCGCTGTCGGCCGGTACGGTATTATACCTCGTAACAGCCCTTATTCCAGGGAAGGCGGCCGGCATTACCGCTGCCGTTATCTGCTTCCTGCTAAGCATAGGCTGCGGGACGCAGCTGATTTACTACCGTATTTTCCATACCCCCCTGTCATTGGTTTCACTGGGTGCAGCGGGAGATGTGGTACAGTTCTGGGATATCATCGTGGAAGCCATACTGCAGAACGCTGTTGCCGTTGTACTGCTTTTCATGCCTCCCATTCTGTTCCTGCTGCAGCATGGCAGCTTTTCCTTTAAACCCAAAAAGCCGCTGATATGGGCGTTTATTGCGCTGTTTTGCATCTTGAGCTACTCAGTGGCCATCATCAGCGTCCATTTAACCGGGGACGGACCTGTTTCACAGAATACCCTTTATTACAAGACCTCCTCGCCGGAGCTGTCCGTAAGCAAGCTTGGACTTTTCACAACCATGAGGCTGGACCTTGGGCGGCTTATGGAAGGTGCGCTGCAGGAAAACCGGGACATGGATACGGCTGAAGGCGGCGCGGGGCAGGATGCGGACGGAGGGTCCCCGGGGCAGGAAACGCTGCCGGTATTCGCCGAGGAAAGTACGCAGGGTATCGCTGAACCGGCAGACACCGTTGGAAGCAGCACACCGGGAGAGGAGCCTGTAAACACGGGAGACGTCGGGAGCGAGGAGCCTTCCGCTCCGATGAAGCCATACAATATCATCAACATTGATTTTGAAGCCTTGACAGCCGGCAGTCCGGATGAAAACCTGAAGGATATGAATCAATATTTTTCGACAGTAGCTCCCACGTCCACCAATCAATATACGGGAATGTTCAAGGGGGACAACCTCATACTGATCACAGCCGAGGCATTCTCGCCTTATGCAATCAGTCCGGAGCTTACGCCCACGCTCTATAAAATGGCCACGGAAGGCTTTGTTTTCAATAACTTTTACAACCCGGTCTGGTGGGTCAGTACGTCGGACGGCGAGTATGTTGCCTGTACCGGCTTGATTCCGAAGGGCGGTATCTGGAGCTTTGCGGCGTCGGGAAAGAACTACATGCCCTTTACAATGGGCAATCAGTTCAGAAAGCAGGGTTACAAGACAAAAGCCTACCACAATCACACCTATACCTACTACAAGAGAGATATTTCACATCCGAACATGGGATATGATTACAAGGGAGTTGGAAACGGCCTTCAGGTAAAAAAGACCTGGCCGGAGTCCGATCTTGAGATGATCAATGTCACAGCAGGCGATTACATCGGACAGGAGCCGTTTCACACCTATTACATGACTGTGAGCGGGCATATGAACTACAGCTTCGGAGGGAACTACATGGCTTCTAAAAATCGCGGGTATGTGGAGAACCTGCCTTATTCCGACACCGCCAAAGCCTACATCGCCTGCAATCTGGAGCTTGAATTCGCCATGAAGTCCCTGCTGGAAAAGCTGGAGGAGGCGGGTATTGCCGAAAAGACGGTCATCGCCATCAGCCCCGACCATTATCCCTACGGTCTGCCGAGGGAAGTTATTGATGAGCTGGCAGGGCATAAGGTCGAGGAGAATTTTGAGCTGTACAAGAGCACCTTTATCCTGTGGAAAAAGGGAATGGAGCCGGTTCAGGTCGACAAGCCCTGCGCCAGCCTTGATATCAATCCAACCCTTTCCAATCTCTTCGGACTGGATTACGACTCGCGCCTGCTGATGGGAACCGATATCCTGTCGGATACCCCCCCGCTGGTGATATTTTCAAACCGCAGCTGGATAACGGACAGAGCAAGCTACAATTCCGTCACCAACAAGGTTACCTTCCAGGACGGGACAAATGAAGACAAGGAGTACGTAAAAAAAGTAAACCGGATCGTAGCCGACAAATTCAAGTATTCCGCCAAGATACTGGAAACAGATTATTATGGAAAGATCCTGCCGTAGACCGGTGCAGAGC
>JAEZMC010000413.1 GCA_023435805.1 Bacillota bacterium
AAGGACAACCTGAACCTGGAATTGTCGGCCATGAAATATTTCCATACCATCAGTATGAACACCGACGACAGCACAAGTGTACAGGCGGCTCTTAGTGAAATCATTAAAGAGGTTACTAGCATTTCAAAAGCCGGCATGGGGTTAATAAGGCTGTGCGACAATCAGTCAGGCGCTTTGAAGGTAGTGGCACATCATGGCTTCAGCCAACACTTTCTGGATGCCTATCATACATTAAGCCCCCACCAGCTGCCTCCAGGTATTTCATTTGAAACCGGAGAACGCCTAAATATCGAGGATATGGACGATGACCTGTTACTGCGAGACAGTCGCTTGAAGCAAGACATGCTGGACGAGGGCATCCATGCGCTGCAATGTACTCCGTTGATCAACCGTTCTGGCAGCCTTCTTGGT
Source organism: Bacillota bacterium (assembly GCA_023435805.1). Taxonomy (GTDB): domain Bacteria; phylum Bacillota; class Clostridia; order Acetivibrionales; family DTU013; genus JAEZMC01. The sequence continues at coordinate 412 of JAEZMC010000413.1, forward strand.
GTACTTACGACACATTACCGTACACCGCATATTCCGGACGAACATGAAAACCTGCTGCTGGACATGCTGGCCCGCCTGATTGCCGATAACATCGGTCACCTTCAGGGTGAAATCGACAGAGAGCTGTTGATCAGGGCGGAACACGAAAAAAATGAAGCGCTGCAGAAAGCCATCGAGATGAAGGATGAATTCCTCTCCCTTATTTCACATGAATTTAAAACTCCGCTGACGGTTATAAATTCAGCATTGCAGACAATGGAGCTGCTGTGCCGGGATGAGTTGTCGAACAAGGCAAAAGGATTCCTTGGCAAAATTCGTCAAAACACCTTCAGACAGCTCCGGCTGGTGAACAACCTGCTTGACATCACACGTTTCAACGCTGGTCGGATGCTCGTATACAAAACAAATAAGGATATCGTTTACCTGACCCGCTCCATTATCGAATCCGTCCAGGTTTACGCGCAGGAAAAAGACATCAGGCTCTCCTTTCAATCGAGGCTGGAACGGAAGGAAATAGGGATTGATGAAGAAAAATATGAAAGAATCCTCTTGAATCTGCTGTCAAATGCAATAAAATTTACGCCAAAGGGTAAATCCATTACTGTCCTTGCCGGCCAAACACGCGTAGACGGAAAACTTATGGCAGTCATTCATGTGAAGGATGAGGGGATCGGTATTCCGAAGGACAAGCAGGATTTGATTTTTGAAAAGTTTGGCCAGGTGGACAATTCCCTGACACGCCAGTCAGAGGGTACGGGTATTGGCCTGGCGTTGGTTAAAATGCTTGTTGAATCAATGGACGGTGTGATAACGGTGGACAGTAGCTTAGGCTGTGGCAGCACCTTTGCCGTATACCTTCCCGCCAAAAAGGTTGCCCCGAATGCCGGCACGGAAAGAAACAAGGAGATCGACGATAACCGGCTCATCAAAGCCACAGCCGTAGAGTTTTCCGACATATACCTGTAAACAGTCACGCATTGACCAGTGTGATTTTTTTCTGTTCATCGCAGATAACGGACCTTTTTCTGCCGTCCGTCACCGTGTTCAATATAACTCTGCCCTCCCAGAGGTCAACAAGATGCTTCAGTGTCTCGTTCGTATAGTCTGGCTCCAGTTCCCTGCCGTCATATACATGCTCCAGCAGTATGGCATTCTCTTTCTGGCTCCAATCCGTCACGCGGATAAGAGGAATACCGCCCATCCCTGCCGCTGCCGCTATGGTGTCGCGTATCTTCATCCAGCCCGCTTCATCCGCCACCTCAGAAACAACATATTCATTGCCGTCCTTTTCATATTCGTAGAGATTCAGCCTGCCGCACATTTCCTGTGTCAGATACCGTCTGATAAAGGATTCATCCCTTTCAACCGCCCTCACCTCGAAGATTTTCCTCCGGTTTTCAGGGTTTTTTTCAAAAATATCCTCAAATAATTTAAAACCCAGATAGTATGGGTTGATATATCCGTCATGAGGCCTGACTACCTGGTTGTGCCTTCTGAGGAATTCAAAATGAAGCTGCTGCGGCAGTTCTATTTTATTCAGCAAAGTGTAATGCCAGTAGCTGGCCCAGCCTTCATTCATGATTTTTGTTTCGATCTGCGGAATGAAATACAGCGTTTCTTCCCGAACGATGTCGATGATGTCCTTTTCCCACTCTTCCAGCCTTCCGTAAGTGCCAACGAAGCACAGCAGGTCTTCCTCCGGCTCAAGGGGAATCCGTTTTAAATCCGGTTCCTCCGTATGCCTTTTGCTTTGTGCATCAAGCAGCGGAAAATCGCTTTCAGGCTTTTTCAGTTCATCCTGCAGCCGCTTTCTCAACTCTTCCTTTTTCAGCCTGGCTGCCCCTATAGTCCTTGCACACTGATATCTCAAGGCATGTGCTGCATTGAGCACTCTTTCCACCTTTGCATATCCTATGCCGGGATCGCTGAGGTACTCCCTGATACGGGCGGCATGGTTCATAAACATCTCCAGGGTATATTCAGGCCGCGTACCCGTCTTAAAAAGCCGGTTGTTCCTGAAGAAGTCATTATGCCCGTAAACGTGCGCCATGGTCAGTATTTGCAGCAGAAGCGAATTGTCCTTCATCAGATAGGCGATGCAGGGA
>JAEZMC010000434.1 GCA_023435805.1 Bacillota bacterium
CTCCAAAGGTACCCATGTTATCATAAGCGGCAAAGGCCGCGTCGACGATGTGGAATGCCAGTGCAGCGCCGGTTCCCTCGCCAAGCCTCATGCCAAGCATCAAAAGCGGCTCCAGTCCCAGTTCTTCGTGGACTGCAGCGCTTCCAGGTTCAGCCGAACCATGGGAGGCTATCATGTACTGCCTGATATCAGGATTCAGCCGAACTGCCACCAGGGCGGCGACAGAGGCAATAAATCCGTCGATCAATATGGGGATCCGGCATGCAGCCGCACCGATGTAACACCCTGTCAAACCGGCTATATCGAGACCGCCAAGCTTTGACAGCACTTCCAGCGGGTCGCTGGCATTGGGTTTGTTGACATCAATCGCCCTTCTGATTACCTCCACCTTTTTAAGCAAGCCTTCGTCGGTCAATCCGGAGCCTTTTCCAACCAGCGGCTCCAGTGGCTTGCCCGTGAGAACTGCTGCAATTGCACTGCTGGTGGTGGTATTGCCTATGCCCATCTCTCCGGTCCCCAGCAGATTGACACCCTTACCGGCAAGCTCGTTAACGATCTCTATACCTGTTTCGATTGCTTTTACAGCCTCTTCCCTGCTCATGGCCGGTCCTCCGGCAATATTCCCGGTACCCCGGCGTATCTTTCTGTCAAGGATTCCTTCGCCTTCAAGCTGCGCATCCACTCCGACATCAACCACCACAATATCGGCGCCGGCATGTCTGCTAAGCACATTAACACCGGTAATACCCCGGGTAAAATTCTGTGTTACCGAGGCCGTTACGGATTTCGGACAGGAGCTTACTCCCTCCTCTACGACGCCGTTGTCGGCACACATGATGACAATGGCCTTTTTATCGACCCGCGGTCGGAAGGTGCCTGTGATTCCCGCCACCTGCCGGACAATATCCTCCAGCCGGCCAAGGCTGCCCAAAGGTTTTGTCAGGCTGTCGAGCCGGACCTTGGCGGCAGCCTGCGCCTGCAGGTCCAGTCCTTTTATTTTGCTGAGTGTATCATATAGCAACATAGCACTACCCCATTCCCGTGCATTAATATACAAATCTCACTGTCACTCCCGAAATGACAAACGGATATGCAAGTCTCTTTCCTAATTATACACCCAACTTTTCAAGCTTGTGCAATTTATGAAAAAGATACAAAAAAACCGCCAAAAACAACAATAAAATCTCACGGGCTGACCGGCCTCATGAGATCTTAAAACGCAGACTCCGTGTTTTCGGCCTATATAAAAAAAGCCGCTGCCGGCGTATCATCCGTACGCAGGCAGGGCTTTTCAATCACCTGTTATTCCTGATCGGGAGCAGCCTCCGCTGCCGCTTCAGGCTCTTCCTCCTGCTTCCTGCCGCATTTGTAACAGTAAACCATCTCGACATCCAGCTCCATACCGCAGTTGGGACATGCCTTTACGTTTCTCAACTCGAGTATTTTTTCCCGCATCTCGTCTATGCCGGAAATAATCTCGTCAATTTTCTCACAATACCCCAGAAGCTTCTCTCCGACGATCTTCCCTTCGGCATAGTCTTCATAGAGCTGCTTTCCCATATCCAGATATATTTTTCTGACCTTTTCCTCTTCAGCATTTATGTTCATATTCAGCCTGGTCACTTCAACGACGCTCCCCGACTTTTTCGCTGCAGCTTTCGCCGTATCAGTCACCTTTTTTGTTATGTTGTCCAGTACCGACACGCTAACTCCTCCCTTCAGCAGAGTACACTTTCAAATTACTATTATATTATTCCATCCAAACTGCAAATACAATACAATATTTTAAGTAAAAAGAATGAATTCTAAAATGCATTTGACCTGTTTCTTGACTATTATAATTGTTAATAATATAATCAAGTAAATAAAATGGCAGAAGGCTGAAACCCCGCAATTCAGGTCAGATATACCTTGCGGGTGGCCGATGAAAATCCGTGCGGACCCGGCGTCCGCATAAATTAAAGGAGAGATCCAGCATGGCCGTGGAGATCAGAACAAGATTTGCCCCCAGTCCGACAGGGTACATGCATATAGGTAATTTGCGGACAGCGCTGTATGAATATCTCATTGCCAGAAAGAACAGCGGCAAATTCATACTGAGAATAGAGGATACGGATCAGGACAGGTTTGTTGAGGGTGCTACCGAGGTGATTTACAAAACCCTTGAAATGGCAGGCATGAAGCATGATGAAGGTCCCGATGTCGGCGGTCCGTATGGCCCATACATACAGAGTGAGCGCAGGAGCTTCTATATGGAATATGCCAGGAAGCTCGTTGATTTGGGCGGAGCATATTACTGCTTTTGTTCAAAGGAACGTCTGGCGGCATTAAAAGAGGAGCATGAGAAGGAAGGCAGGTCATACAAGTATGATCGCCACTGTCTGCGCCTCGGAAAACAGGAAATCGAGCAAAAGCTTGCAGCCGGCGAGGCTTTTGTCATCCGGCAGAAAATGCCCGATTCGGGCAGCACCAGCTTTGAAGACGCCGTATACGGCACCATAACCGTCGACAACAGCGAGCTGGAAGACCAGGTGCTGATCAAGTCCGACGGACTTCCCACGTATAATTTCGCCAATGTGGTGGACGACCATCTGATGGATATTACCCATGTCGTAAGGGGAAATGAATACCTTTCCTCCACCCCGAAATACAATCTGCTTTATCAGGCCTTTGGCTGGGATATCCCCACATATGTCCACGTTTCGACGATCATTAAACCGGACGGGCGCAAAATGTCCAAGCGTTCCGGCGACCCTTCCTTTGAAGATCTCGTATCCCAGGGCTACCTGGTGGAAGCCATATTGAATTATGTGGCGCTGCTGGGCTGGAGTCCCGGCACGACACAGGAGATCTTTTCACTGAAGGAGCTGGAGCAGGCCATTGACATAGACGGTATAAGCAAGTCACCTGCCGTATTCGACATCA
>JAEZMC010000435.1 GCA_023435805.1 Bacillota bacterium
TTATTGGGCAGATTCATTTTTGACCTCTCCTGTTAAATCATATTGTCCGGCGTCCAGTATTTGAACATTAACCATTTGACCTGTTTCAAGGGGTTCAGGGCTTGTAAAATATATCCTGCCATCTATATCCGGTGCTTCCGCATAGCTTCTGCCGTAATAAAAAATACCGTCCTCCGCAATTCCTTCAACCAGCACCTTATAATGCCTGTTGAGACGTTGGGTGTTTATTTCAGCGGATATTCGGCTCTGCAGCTTCATAAGGCCGTCATGACGCTTTTTCTTGACTTTTCCCGGTACCTGCTGCGGCAAAAGTGCTGCAGGTGTATCTTCCTCTTTAGAATACATAAATATCCCAAGTCTGTCAAATTTATATTTTTCAACAAAGTTTGCCAGTATTTCATAATCTTCCTCGGTCTCACCCGGAAAACCAACGATGATCGTCGTTCGGATAACCAGTCCGGGAATTCGGCTGCGAAGCTCCTCAAGAAGCGCGCTGACTTCCCCGCTGCTCCCCCTGCGGGCCATCCTCTTTAAAACAGTATCGCTGGCATGCTGTATCGGAATGTCAAGATATTTACACACCTTGCTGTTGACGGAAATTTCATGGATCAACGCTTCATCGATCTCTTCAGGATAACAATAAAGAAGGCGTATCCATTCTATACCTTCAACCTGTCCCAATTTTCGCAGCAGTTCGACAAGCTGCTTTTTTCCGTATATGTCAAGCCCATATCTTGTCGTATCCTGAGCAACAAGTATCAGCTCCTTTACGCCCATATCAGCCAGCTTTTCAGCCTCACGAAGTATATCCTCCAGCTTCCTGCTCCTGTAACGTCCGCGCAATGACGGAATGATACAGTAGGTACAGCAGTTGTCGCAGCCTTCGGCAATTTTCAAATAAGCAAAACCTTTACCGGTGGATAGTATCCTTTCGCCTTCCAGATAGCCTGTGCCTTCCAATTCCCCGTATATGGCCGGGTGGCTTCCTTCATAGGCTTTATTGATGACGGAGGCTATTTCAGAATAGCTTCCGGTACCCAATACGGCGTCCACCTCGGGTATTTCATCGATGATCATTTGTCTGTAGCGCTGAGCCAGGCAGCCCGTAACGATAAGAAGTTCACAGCTGCGGTCCTTGTATGCCGCCATTTCCAAAATAGTATTAATCGATTCCTGTTTTGCACTTTCTATAAACCCGCAGGTATTGACAATGATTATTTGCGCTTCTTCACTGTCGGTTACGATTTCATAACCGCTGCCCTTCAGCTCACCCAGCATAAGCTCGCTGTCCACAAGGTTTTTGGGGCAGCCCAGTGATACCAGGCCTATTTTCTTATTCAATTGGTACACTCCCTGTTTGGTTCGTTTGTCAGAATTCCAATACTAACTATACACCTTCAGCATATCATTCTCAATAGTCATTTCATGACAGACTATCAAATCCCGGCACCTTGCATCCGGCCGGCCGGCTTCATAGAGCCTCACCGCAAACGCTGCGAAGGGCTTCTCTGATTGTATCATGTGAGAAACCCCTGTGCATTAAAAACATATATGCTTTTTTATAAATCTTTTCATCGGTCAGATCGTATTTGCCAAATTTTCTTTTCAACAGGCTCTCGGCTACGACAAGATCCTCCACCTTCCAGTCCTCCAGGACTTCATCCGCAATATCCTCAGGTATTCCTTTCATAAGGAGTTCCTGCTTCATCAGCCTCTTTGAAAGTGGTTTCAGCTTGCTCCGATCAAAAACATATTTCTGTGCATACAGCTTATTGTTGATATACCCGATCGCTTTCAGTTCTTCCACCACCTGCTCCGCACAGGCTGCGTCAAACCCTTCTTCCAGAAGCTTGACTCGGACTTCCTTTTCCGTCCGGAGTTTCATGGACAGGTATCTCACGGCGAGAGATTTGGCGTCTCGGAAGTTCAGCGTGTTTTTTATATATTCGACCGTCTCTTCGGATATCACCGTATGTTCATACAGATTCATGGAAATATAGTCTTCTTCGGAGATGGTGAAGGAGAATTTACCATCAATAAAAACAGATAAGCGCCCCTTATTTTTCCTGTTTTTTTCTACGGACGTAATCTCCAATACGCCACCACCCCCTCATGAACTCTTATAATACATCTTATTTTATCATATCTGTGCAGCCTATTCCATGTCCAGATCCATTTCGTCCTCATCATCATCGGCCACATGGGCTTCCATACTGTTCACAAAAGCCTGGCTGTAATTCTCCCTGATTTTCTTCTCTATTTCCTTTAAGATTTCCGGATTGTCCCGCAGGAACTGCTTTACATTTTCCCTGCCCTGACCTATCCTCTGCCCGTTGTAAGAGAACCATGCGCCGCTTTTGTTCACTATGTCGAGACCGACGCCGACATCCAGTATGCTTCCCTCTTTTGAAATGCCCTGCCCGTATATGATATCAAATTCTGCTTCTTTAAAGGGAGGCGCAACTTTGTTTTTGACAACCTTGACCTTTGTCCTGTTGCCAATTACCTCCGTTCCCTGCTTGAGTGCTTCGATCCTTCTTACGTCAAGCCTGACGGAAGAATAGAACTTGAGTGCCCTTCCTCCGGGTGTGGTTTCAGGGTTGCCAAACATGATACCCACTTTTTCTCTCAGCTGATTGATAAAAATCGCCGTGGTTTTTGATTTGCTGATTACACCGGCCAGCTTCCTCAATGCCTGCGACATCAACCTGGCCTGAAGGCCCACATGAGCATCGCCCATTTCACGATCGATTTCGGCTTTTGGAACCAGAGCCGCCACGGAGTCGATAACGATAACGTCAATCGCGCCGCTCCTTACAAGAGCTTCCGCTATTTCAAGAGCCTGCTCCCCCGTATCCGGCTGGGAAACGATCAGATTATCTATATCAACACCGAGTTTCTTGGCATAGACAGGGTCAAGTGCATGTTCCGCATCGATAAAAGCCGCATCCCCACCGGCTTTTTGCGCTTCTGCCACAATGTGCAGCGCTACCGTGGTTTTACCGGAGGACTCGGGTCCGAAAATCTCCACGATCCTTCCTCTCGGTACACCACCCACACCCAGTGCAATATCCAGCCCGATCGCTCCTGTAGGTACTGTCTCGACAGTCATGTGGGTGCTTTCGCCCAGTTTCATGACAGCACCTTTGCCAAACTGCTTTTCTATCTGACCCAATGCCATTTCCAATGCCTTTTTCTTTTCCATCATCTCAAGCGGACCTCCTTATATGTAAACAATCGAACATTTGTTCTAAGCAAATTATATAACATTTCATTAAAAGAGTCAATATTAAGTTAACAAATTTTTACATATATTTCGAATTACTTTCTTAAAGCTCCATAATGGTCAATTATACAAGCTTCTTCTTTAGGTTGTTTTGGTGGATTTTAACCTTTCCAGCCGCTGTATTACCAACCGGACGAAGTATAGGGCCTCTTCCGCCTTCAGCAGATACATGGCCGCCGTATAAACAGCTGCGCCGAGGGTTATTTCAAACGCCAGATATACCAGCTGCAGCGCTTTCGTATCAAGCCTTACGGGCAGCCATTCCAGCAGAGCCAGCACTCCGCCCATCACCGCGGCGGATGGGATTGCCCTCATAAGAAATTGAAGAAATTGCTTCAGACGGACACCGTTCATTTTTTTGTCAATCAGCCATAAAAGCAGTATTGAGTTTACCGTGCTGATCACGGAGTACGAAAGTGCCATTCCGCCGGCGCCAAGATCGGTAAATCGGTAAAACAGCGTACCGAAGCTTATATTCATTATAATGGAACCCATACCGACCAGCAGCGGTGTCTTCGTATCCCGGATGGCATAGAACGCCCGGTTGATGATGGCAACAATGGACTGCGAAATCATGGCCAGCGAAAATAATGCCAGTATGTAGGCAACCTGGGGTACATTGCTTTCCGTAAACCGGCCCCCCCATTTGAATATGGCCCTGACCAGCGGCTCTCTCAGCAGGATGAAGGCCGCTGCAGAGGGAACCGAAAGAAAGAGGACGGATGTCAGCGATTTCATCAGTAATGTTTTATATTTTTCATATTCACCGGTAGCGAATTTTCCTGACAGGGCAGGCAGCATGGCTGTCCCAATACCCATTGCAAATATGCCGTAAGGGAGCTGCCAGGTTGTATTTGCATTCCTGAAGGCGGCCAGGCTTCCTTCTGCAATGGAAAGACTCACAAATGCCGTGGAAATGATCACGTTCACCTGGGTGACCGACGAAGAAAGCAACGAGGGCACAGCCTGCCGCACAAGGCTTTGAAAGCCCTTTTCCGTCAACTGAATTAAAGGCCGGTAAAACCTGAACCGCGGCAGTGCGAAGGAGAGCTGCACCAGAAAGTACAGCAGGGCGCTCACAGCTACACCAACGGCAACCTTTACCATGCTTTCCGGATCGGTATCGGCAAAAAGATAAATGCTCAGTGCGCAGCCCGTATTATAAATCGACGGCCCGTATGCGGCAGCGGCAAACTTCCTGTAGGAGTTCAGGACGCCGTTGCAGATGCCGGCAAGCATGATGCAGGAGACGGATGGAAAAAGAATCCTTGTCAGCCTCACAGCCAGTTCCTGTGTGTGAGGGCTCTTCTCCGAAAAGCCGGGCGCAACGGCAGGTATGATCGCCGGAGCGAACACAACTCCCAGAATGCACAGCAGTATCATTCCTACAAAGACTACATTTATAAAGGAGCTGACAGCCT